>JAHQVM010000023.1 GCA_019634365.1 Flavobacteriaceae bacterium
CGGCACTCATGTACTACCTCTACAAATTGGTAAAGGGAACCGTGGCCATCAACATCTTCGTGGGGATTGTAATCATGTATGGTATATGGCGCCTCACCGTGCTTTTGGATATGTTGCTTTTAAGCAGGATCCTAGGAGGATTCCTTGGAGTTGGGATGGTGGCTTTGGTAATCGTTTTTCAGCAGGAAATCCGAAAGTTTCTGCTCATGATCGGATCCACGAATTTCTCCGCCCGAAAACGGGTATTACAGCGTTTCAATCTGTTTGCTGACGAAGAACTACAGACCAATATCCCTGCCATCGTTGCAGCATGTGCCAAGATGAGCCTGAGTCAAACCGGAGCTATTATTGTCCTTAAACGCAACAATAGCTTGGAGTTTGTAAAAACCTCTGGGGATAAAATGAATGCCGAAGTGAACCAGCCCATTATCGAAAGTATTTTTTACAAGAACAGTCCGCTCCATGACGGCGCACTGCTAATTGAAGAAAATATAATCACAGCCACTCGGGTTATTCTGCCCGTCTCCAACGAAAAGAAAATACCTCAACGCTTTGGTTTGCGCCATAGGGCGGCACTGGGGATTACAGAAAAAACGGATGCCGTGTGCATTGTCGTTTCTGAAGAGAACGGCCAGATTTCATATTTAAAGGAAGGGGATTTTGTGTTTTTTGAAGGTCTGGAAGAACTTCAGAAATTACTGGAAAAAGACCTTAGCCTGTAAGCAATGAATTGTAAGAACTGTAATACTTCTATCACTAACGAAACCAATTTCTGCCCTAACTGCGGCGCCAAGGTGATTCGCAATAGACTTACCCTAAAGAACCTATGGGAAGATTTTCGGGAACAGTTTTTCAACTACGATAATAAATTACTGAAAACCTTCCGTACCCTGTTCACAAGACCAGAGGAAGTGATAGGCACCTATATCTCGGGTACACGAAAGAAATACGTAAACGTTATTAGCTATTTTGCGCTAGCCCTAACCCTATCTGGGTTGCAACTCTTTGTGCTGAGGAAATTTTTTCCAGAATCCTTGGACATATCGGTCTTAATGCCAGAGAATGTTCCCAATGCCACTATGGACACCAACTGGTTGTATGACTACTATAGCTTTTTCTTTATGATTAATATTCCCATTTATGCCTTGTTAAGCAAGCTTACTTTTATGGGAATTAAGAAATACAATTACACGGAGCATGTAGTTGTTAACGCGTACCTGCTGGCCCAATTATCGATTACAAGCACACTTCTCCTTACACCCATAGTAATGCTTGGGGTCAATTTTTATGTCCTAAGCAACATTGCCATTCTATTTTATGCTATTTACGTGGGTATCACCCTGAAAAGGCTGCATCAATTATCATTAAAACAAATGTTGGTAAGAATACTTCTATTTGTAGTATGGTTGGTGGTATTCCTTATGATCATTGGCATTATCCAAGTGGCCGTTGCAATCATTACTGGAGATTTTGAAAAGATGGTAGAACAGGAAAGAGCGAGAAGAGGGGTTTCCTATATCGCCTCCTCGATCATAAACTGGACTTCGTAAAGATTTTTGTAGAAACCGTTTTCTTTCTGAAGTAATTCCTTGTGGGTTCCTTTTTCCACAATTTTACCGGCGTCCATTACCAAAATCTGATCGGCTTTTTTAATCGTTGCCAAACGATGCGCAATAACAATGGAAGTACGACCCTGGGTAATCTTATCCGTAGCATTCTGAATGAGCTCCTCAGAATAGGTATCCACCGAAGACGTGGCTTCATCCAACACCAAAATACTCGGTTTACTCACATAGGCCCTTAAAAAGGCAATGAGCTGTCGTTGCCCCGAAGATAGCATACTACCGCGTTCCTTGACATTGTATTGATAGCCTTCGGGCAAGGAAGAAATAAACTTGTGAACCCCTATTTCTTTAGCCGCTGCGATCACTTCTTCTTCGGTAATCTCGGGATCTCCCAGTGTAATGTTATTTAGTATGGTATCGGCAAAAAGGAATACATCCTGAAGCACCACGGCTATGTGATCCCGCAAAGAGGCTAAGGTATAATCGTGTATGGAAATACCATCGATGCTTATTTCACCATCATTGATTTCATAAAACCGCGATAGCAAATTGATAATCGTCGATTTTCCCGCTCCCGTTGCTCCAACCAGCGCAATGGTTTGCCCAGGTGAAACCGAGAAGGAAATCCCTTTGATCACCTCTTCATCTTCATTGTACCCAAAACGAACATTCTTGAAGTCGATATGTCCATTTACTTGATTCAATGCTATAAGACCTTCATCTGCAATGTGGGATTTGGTATCAAGAATGCCAAAAACGCGACTTGCTGCTACCATTCCCATTTGGAGGGTATTGAATTTATCGGCTATCTGCCGAAGCGGCCGGAATAACATCTGGGTAAGGGTAATGAATATAGTAATGAGTCCAAGCGTAATATCCCCTTGTCCCGCTACCTGTTCTGGAATGGCCTTTAATCCTCCGTACCATACCAAAATACCTATCGCCAAGGATCCAGACATTTCAGCAATGGGGAAAAATATGGAATTGTACCACACGGTTTTAATCCAAGCGGTTCTGTGCTTTTTATTGATTTCCTTGAATTCATTAAAATCCTTGGTCTCCCTTGCAAAAACCTGAACGATCTTCATTCCTGTAATGCGCTCCTGCACAAAGGAGTTGAGATTCGCTACCTGAGTCCTTACCTCTTCGAAGGCTCCCTTCATGGCCCGTTGAAAAACGCGCGTAGCATACAAAATGAATGGGAGAATGGAGAAGACAATTAAGGCAAGTTCCCAGCTCTTATACAACATAAATCCAGCCACTGCTAGCATCTTTAAAAGATCACTCACGATCATGAACAAACCTTGACTGAAGATACTGGAAATGGTTTCAATATCATTTACGGCGCGTGTTGTTAATCTTCCTACGGCACTTTTGTCATAATACTTCATTTTAAAGCTCAACATCAATTTGAAGAGCTTCACGCGAATGTCCTTGATTACATTTTGTCCCAACCAATTGGCCAGATAGATAAAAGCAAACTGAAACAATACCTCTGCAATCAGTATCCCAAACATAAGGGTTACCAATTGCACCATAAGACGATAATCAAATTTTAGGATGGCATCATCGATCACTCTTTGTAGGATAGCCGGACTCAATATGGCCAAACCTGCCATTGCAATGGCAGCAAAGGCAGTAAAATAAAAGGTGAAACGGTACTTACGGGTATATCCCATAAGCCGTCCAAAAAGTTTAAAATCGAACGCTTTTCCTTTAGCGTCTGCCATAATTAATTACAATTTAATTTCCGATGGATAAACCACTTCGGTTAAGTACAATCCATGAGCTGGAGCCGATGCACCAGCCTTCCCCCTATCCTTACTCTGTATCACTTCATGCAATTCTTCGATCGACATTTTTTCGTACCCCACTTCCAACAATGTTCCTACGATGGCTCTTACCATATTCCGAAGAAAGCGGTCTGCACGTATGGTGAAAATCAAACGATTCCTTTCTTCTTCCCACAGCACATCTTTTATATCACAATGATACGTTTTTACATCGGTTTTCGATCTTGAAAAGCATTGAAAATCTCGATAGTTCAATAAAACCTTCGCCGCTTCGTTCATGAGTGCCACATCGGGTTTTTGATGCACCAAATGCGCAAAACCTTCTTCGAAAGGGCTCTTTTGAAGCGAAATATAGTATTTATATTCCCGCTCGGTAGCCTGAAAACGGGCATGGGCATCTTCCTTTACCGGGAAGATATCTTGCACGGCTATGTCCTTTGGAAGGAATGAATTCAATCGAAACATAAAGTTGGGAACATCTTCGATGGGATCACAATCCATGTGTGCAAATAATTGCTTGGCATGCACCCCAGTATCCGTTCTTCCCGCTCCCGTAATTTTTATCTCGGCCCGCAACAAAGTAGAAAGGGTTCTTTCCAGTACCTCCTGAACGCTGATGGCATCGGGTTGAACCTGCCATCCGTGGTAGTTTTTTCCGTTGTATGATAATTCAATAAAATACCGCAAAGGGATTCCTTTCAATTTTCAGTAAAAATACAAAATACCCCATCGGGAGAAAGGTTAATCCTTTCTTAATAAATTACATTTGCAAAAAGCGCCCACCATAGCATGAAGAAAATCCTTCTCCTTAGCGACACCCATAGTTATATAGACACCAAAATACTGGAATACGCTGCCCAGGCAGATGAAGTTTGGCATGCCGGCGATATTGGTGACCTGAGTGTTACCGACGCCTTAAAAAACCTGAAACCCTTACGGGCGGTTTATGGCAATATAGACCATGCCCAGGCGCGTACCGAATTTCCGTTGGATAATCGATTTATGTGCGAAGAAGTAGCTGTTTGGATTACCCACATTGGAGGATATCCGGGACGTTACCATGCAAGAATCAGGGAAGAAATTCGAGAAAACCCACCGCGACTCTTTATCACAGGGCATTCACATATCTTAAAGGTAATGCCGGATCCCAAATTAAAGTTATTGCATATGAATCCAGGGGCTATTGGAAAACATGGATTTCATAAAGTACGTACCATGTTGCGTTTTGAGATCGACGGAAGGGAAATCAAAAACCTGGAAGTGATAGAATTTAAAAGATAAAACCCCCTAAGCTGGCATACTTCGGGGGTTTCGCACTAATAATACTAAGCTATAGTTTTAACGCAAACGATCTACAGATTTTACGAGATCCTCGTCCCTTTTAATGGCCTTATTGGCCAGCACTAAAAAAACGATAGAAATGATGGGAAGTAGCATCCCAATACCCTTCTCAGAAACCAAGGTTTCTCCGGATACGGTTAGAGATCGATATACGAAAACTCCCAGTAATACAAAGTTTAATATGATTGCCAAGCGGTTGAGCACAAATTGAAGCTGCCGCTTTTTGAAGTTTAAAATGGAAATGATAACCAACAAAACAATACCTCCCATAAGCCCTAAATACAAGGGTGCATTCTTGGACATAACCGCAACCCCTTCTTCATCCTGAAGTTGAGGAAACCACTGATAGAGCGCTCCTATGGTCAAGGCCGCTAAAATCATGTATATGGTTTGAATACGCTGAAGCATTGATTTTTTTAAGTTTCGAGGGCAAAAATAAGCTTTCTTTTCAATAAATTAACGACCTATATAAAATTATTGTTGTATAATTGCAACAACAGTTCGTAACCATTTCAATAGAGGTTACTTAGTCTTCGACTTATTTTCAACTAATTTACCTACATCAACAGATATTCTTTATCTCAATTAACTTATTTATCATTTTTTAAATGTTCGAAATTTCAGAATTAAAATCGAAAAAGCTGCCCGAACTTCAAGAGCTGGCAAAAGCTTTGAGTGTCCCAAAATATCGCAGCTTAAAAAAGCTCGATTTGGTATATCAAATCCTTGATTACCAAGCAGCCAATCCTTCGGCTGTAAAGGCGGCAGTAGCTGTGGAAGAAAAACCCGCAGAACCTAAAAAAGAAAACAAACCTCCCCACCAAAAGAACGATTCCAGGGAACGCAGACAACGAACTCCCCGAAACGACAACCGTGGTCAGCGAAATCAGAAAAACCAGCAGAACAAGCAGGACAACGCACCCAAAAAACAGGCAGCGGAGGATAAAAAACAAAACAACGGTGAGGCAAAAGACTCTGCCGATCAAAAGCCGAAACAACAGCATAAAAACAATCAGCAGAAACAGCAGAATAACAAAGGTGGCCACGACAAAAACGGAAACAAGGATACGCGTAACCGTTACCGTGAACCCGACTTTGAATTCGAGGGGATTATAGAAAGTGAAGGGGTCTTGGACATCATGCAAGACGGTTATGGATTCTTGCGCTCGAGCGACTATAACTACCTTTCATCTCCTGACGACATTTATGTTTCGCAATCGCAGATACGATTGTTCGGTCTTAAAACCGGAGATACCGTATTAGGGGAAGTTCGCCCGCCCAAGGAAGGTGAAAAGTATTTCCCACTTATTAAGGTGAATAAAATCAACGGTCTTTCTCCCAATGTGGTGAGGGATCGTGTTTCTTTCGAGCACTTAACACCGCTATTCCCTGAAGAGCGATTTAAAATCGCAGAACGTCAAGGCAATGTATCCACCCGTATCATCGATCTTTTTTCACCCATAGGAAAAGGACAACGTGGTATGATTGTAGCCCAACCAAAAACGGGTAAAACGATGTTGCTTAAAGACATCGCAAACGGAATTGCTGCCAACCATCCGGAAGTTTATCAGATCATCCTTTTAATTGATGAACGTCCAGAAGAGGTAACCGATATGCAGCGAAATGTGCAAGGCGAAGTTGTGGCTTCTACCTTCGACAAAGAAGCTTCGGAACACGTTCGTATCGCCAACTTGGTGATTGAAAAAGCAAAACGTTTGGTGGAGTGCGGACACGATGTTGTGATCCTTCTCGATTCCATTACACGTTTGGCGCGTGCGTACAACACCGTACAGCCCGCCAGTGGTAAAATATTGAGTGGTGGTGTGGATGCCAATGCACTTCACAAACCAAAACGATTCTTTGGTGCCGCCAGAAATATTGAAAATGGAGGATCCTTGAGTATCATTGCTACGGCACTTACAGAAACCGGATCTAAAATGGACGAGGTTATCTTTGAAGAATTCAAGGGTACAGGAAATATGGAATTGCAATTGGATAGAAAAATCTCTAACCGTCGTATTTTCCCTGCTATCGACCTTACTTCTTCCAGCACCAGAAGGGACGACCTGCTACTGGATGAAAACACCATTCAGCGTATGTGGGTAATGCGTAAGTATTTAGCCGACATGAATCCGGTGGAAGCTATGGAATTCATTAACGATCGCATTAAGCGAACCCGTAACAATGAAGAGTTCTTAATTTCTATGAATAGCTAAACCTCAAGTTAGCATAACATATAAAAAAAGCCCGCCAATTTTGGTGGGCTTTTTCATTGTTATGAGGGTTATTAATGCTTTACTATTTTCTGGCTTAGTTTCCCTTCGGAAGTTTCCATAATGAGGATGTACACTCCTTGGGGTAATTTTGAAACATTCATGGTACCATTGCTGTAAACAACACCTGTATCATTGCCCAAAACATTGTAAAGTCTTGCGCTTCTCATTTCCATTTCTGGTCTTATTCTGAATTGTAATTCCTCCTGAACCGGGTTCGGAAAAACAGAAATTCCACGCGCCAATTGATCTGCTACACCCAAACTTGGATCTGGCACCGAAAACATTCCAAACTCTACATCTAGAGGATTGGTTTGGCCTATAAATGAAGCCAATCCTGTTTCCATATTTACGCTGTAAATACCTCCGCTACCACCACCAAAATAGGCAGCCATGAACAATTCATTGGTCTCATGGTCATAACTGGCATCCTGGGCAAAAGCAATATCAATATCCAACGGGCCTACTGCCAGTGCAGATCCCGTAGTTAGATTTAAAGAGTAAAATTGATCCGTACCAATATCGGCCATCCATCCGTTCCCATCATTATCAATAACCAACCAGATACCCAACGGATTTCCAGTTCCTGGTCCAATAATGGTAAGCACTCCGGTGATTAAATTAAGCGTATACAATTGTGTCGCAGATCCATTGGTAGACAACACATACATTAATCCATCATCACTATTATAACTGAGACCCGATGGTGAATGATCGGCAAGAAAACCAGTTACTACTTCAATGGCCGAGGCACTTCCTGTTGTAGGATCTACCGTGTATAACGTTGTCTCCTCCAAGTTGGCATCGAAATCCAAGGCATACAACACACCATTTCCGTCAAAATCATCGGCAAAGGCATTGATTCCATTCGTATTAATGACATCGAAGGTATCAAACGGTGGTGTACCGTCCAGAGAACCAAACACACCACCATTACGAATATCCAATGCTAAAAAATAATCCGGAACCAAAGAACCAAAACTGGATGATTCGGAAGGATTTTTTTGATCCAAATAACTTAGAAGCATTTGTTTTTCTTCCGCATTAAAATTGGAATCGATCACATAATCGAAATTCAAGGGTGAATTTTTAAGTGCTTCATAACGCTGTACAATACTTTCCATGGTAGCATTATCTTGGGCTATCAAGGTATTGCCAAAAGCGAAAATGACTAACAACGTAATAATCTTTTTCATAATTGGTTTTATTAGGTTCTACTCAAAGATAAAAATTACATTTTGGAAATCTACATGGAATGCTCATGGATTCTCTGGATACATAAAAGGCGACCCTTGCAAAATGGAAATAACGTCCTTTTCATAGTCTGCGAGACTTATTATCTTTGAGCAAAGTCCTTAATGATGAAAAAAATCCTTGCCTTCCTCCTATCCGTTCATCTTTTAATGAGTTGCGGGTCCAATGAATCTCCTTCGGATTTCGATTTTACCACTCAATTTGAAAAGAGCGAAGGTACTGAAACGGCCACCTATGAGGAAGTTATCGCATTTTACCAAAACCTTGCAGATGCCTACACCAGCGTTGCTATGTATGAAATGCGCTCGACCGATAGCGGAAAGCCACTTCATTTAGTCACCTTTAACCCCAATCGCACTTTCGAATCTGAGTTTTCCGACGACAAACGGGAGAACATCTTGCTTATCAATAACGGAATCCATCCCGGGGAAAGTGACGGCATAGATGCCTCCATGATGCTTTTGCGTGATTTTGCCGAAGAAAAAATAAAAGCACCACAAAACACCATCATCGCAGTGATCCCTGTGTATAACATTGGTGGTGCTCTCAATCGTAATTCGGGAACGAGAACCAACCAAAATGGCCCCAAGGAATATGGTTTCCGGGGCAATGCCAGAAATTACGACCTCAATAGGGACTTTATCAAAGCCGACACCAAGAACGCCCGTTCTTTCACTCATCTATTTCGGGCACTCGACCCAGATCTTTTTATAGACAATCACGTAAGTAATGGCGCAGACTATCAATATACCTTAACCCATTTGTTTACCCAGCACAATAAACTGGGAGGTCCGTTGGGGGATTATCTCCATACCAGCTTCACACCCCAATTAGAGGATTCGCTGGCTCAAAAAAATTGGGACATCACACCTTATGTGAATGTATGGGGCACGACGCCAGAAAACGGGTTTACCCAATTCATGGACTCACCTAGGTATTCTACCGGCTACACCACCTTGTACAATACCTTGGGAATGATGGTAGAAACGCATATGCTGAAGCCTTACAAGGATCGTGTCGAAGGCACCTATGAGCTTATGAAAAGCTTTATAGCCATTGCCGACAATGAAGCAGAAGTTATTAAAGAGTTGAGAAAAAATGCCATGACCCGTTTCAAAGTGGGGGACGAATACCCTTTGGCATGGAAAGTAGACAGTAGTCAGACCACCACCCTATCTTTTAAAGGGTATGAAGGTGAAAGGGTTCCGAGTGCCGTTACCGGGGCCAACCGATTAAAATACGATCGTACCAAACCGTTTGAAAAAGACGTAACCTATTACAATTATTTCGAACCGTCCAACTCGGTCACCGTACCGGAAAAATACATTGTTCCACAAGGTTATTGGCATGTAATGGATCGTTTGAAGGAAAATGGCATTGATTATGAACGCCTCCGAGCCGACACCAGCATGAATGCGCAGGTATACAAGATCAGGAGCTATGAATCCCGAAAGCGGCCCTACGAAGGACATTATCAACATTACAACACTCAAGTTGAAATGGTATCACAGGAGGTCCAACTAAGGAAAGGCGATTACGTGGTTAGTACGCAACAACCCGGGATTCGCTATCTACTGGAAACCTTAGAACCTACGGCACCAGATTCATTTTTTAACTGGAACTACTTCGATGCCATCCTGCAACAAAAAGAAGGATTCTCCCCCTACGTCTGGGAAGATAAAGCTGAGGCTCTTTTGAATGAAAACCCAGAAATGAAAGCGGAATTCGAAGCCAAAAAGGCCAGTGATGAGAATTTTGCCAATAATTGGTTTGCACAATTAGATTGGATCCACAAGCAATCTCATCATTACGAGAAATCACACTTGCGGTACCCGATCGTTCGGGTGGGTGGTTAGGTATTCTTCGGGAAAAAGGAGTTTGATGTTTTCATAGGAATTCTGAAGTGCCTTTTGGGTCTTTCCAAAGTTTTTCCACTTCACTTTTGTGATGCCTTCATTTTTCTGGGGCTTCAATTCACCGTCGAATTCGGTATACATTTCATACCAATAGGTAGCTTTTAATCGAAACTCCCCATTGCGTTTAAAAACGTGGTAGGTCTTCTTTAAAAATCGTTTCACCTCTAGATCCTGAACACCCGTTTCCTCTTCCACTTCCCTTTTGGCCGCATCCTCATGGCGTTCGCCTTTGTCTAAATGTCCTTTGGGCAAATCCCACTTTTCATTGCGATGAATGAAAAGAATTTCTTTCCTATCATTATAAACCAGTCCGCCAGCGGCTTCTACGAATGGAAGTTTTTTACGTAGGAATTGTTCAATTTTTTCTTCGTTTTTATGATAAAGATTCACATAAACGAGCTTCCCATTATTGATTTTTTTAATAATCTTTTTGAAGCGGGCAAACTTGAGAGGAATGGCTGTGTACTGCTTCCCTATATTTTTCTGCGTAGAGAGGATAATAGGGATGTCTTTCACAAAAACTTTATACATTTGCACAATGGTTCTAAATAAGGAAACTGCTCAGAAAACAGCCGAATTACTTCTGCAAATTAATGCAATAAAATTGCAACCACAAAACCCTTTTACATGGGCTTCTGGTTGGAAATCGCCTATCTATTGCGATAACAGAATAACGCTATCCTATCCTCCCATCCGCAATTACCTTAGGGAGCATTTGGCCAAGCAAATTGAAGAACTATATGGCAAACCAGATGTTATTGCCGGGGTAGCCACAGGCGCCATTGGAATTGGTATGCTGGTCGCGGATTATATGAATCTGCCTTTTTGCTATGTTCGTCCAGAACCCAAAAAGCACGGTCGTCAAAACCAGATCGAAGGTTCCCTACAGGAGCACCAAAATGTGGTAGTAGTGGAAGATCTTATCAGTACAGGAAAAAGCAGTCTTTTGGCGGTCGATGCACTCCGGGCCGCTAATGCACAGGTAAAAGGAATGGTCGCTATTTTTTCCTATGGCTTTGACGTGTCTGTCAAAAATTTCTCAAAAGCTGAAGTTTCCCTGAACACCCTGAGCAATTATGATAATTTGTTGGAACAGGCAGAGAAAGCGCAGTATATAACGACAGAAGAAGCCAGTACATTGGCAAATTGGCGTAAAGATCCTGCCAATTGGAAATAGGCACACTATTTGCCATATACCCCAAAACGAAATACCTAAATGGAAATAAAAAGTAAAAAAGTAAACGTTCAGAAATCTGCCCAGGAATTGTGTGATTATCTAAGCGATGTAAAGAATTTTGAGAACCTCATGCCCGATAACATTGCTAAGTTTGAGGTAATCCGGGATAATGCATTTGTTTTTGCATTGAGCGGAATGCCCGAAATCGCTTTGGAAATTAAGGAGGTGAACGCCCCTTCTAAAGTGGTGCTTGGAGCC
>JAHQVM010000024.1 GCA_019634365.1 Flavobacteriaceae bacterium
CCCAAGCACCTTCACTAGGCTGAAGCTCCCGCTCTTCCAGCTTTTCCCGTATGTTTTCTTCAAATTTAATGGGTGCCATAACTCAATGTATTGTTTTGTTTATTCACGGCTTTTTGAAGCATTTTTCTCGCTTTAAAAAGCTGCGTTTTCGATGTATTTTCAGAAATCTGAAGTAATTCGGCTATTTCACTGTGTTTGTATCCTTCGATGGCATACAGCACAAAAACCGTCTTATAACCTTCGGGCAATGAATCGATCATTTTTTGAATGTCCTCCACTTCCAGTTCTGTTTCTATATAGGCCACGTAATCCATGGAATTCTCCAAGGCGGCATCTTCACTAAAATTCAGTTTTTTTTGCCTGCGTAATTCCGATATGGATTCGTTGACCATAATCCTACGGATCCATCCCTCGAAACTGCCTTCGTTCTTAAATGAATCCAGCCGTGTAAAGACTTTGAAAAATCCATTAAGCATCACCTCTTCTGCAAGTTCATCTTTCTTAAGGTATTGTCTGCATACGCTCATCATTTTGGGCGCAAACAACTCAAAAAGCTCATGTTGTGCTTTCCGGTTTCCTTTCTTGGCCTTACCAATAAGTTTCACATAGTTTTTATGTAAAGAAATAACTCGCATGGATTTCTTTTGTAACGCTTTCTATCTATATAGACATCGTATTTCCAAAAATGGTTGTCTGAGGTTCGAAAAATTTATTTTTTCCTATCGATTACGTAGTTCACCATCAATTCCAATGCCGCTTTATATGGGGTTTCTGGATAGGCTTGTAAAATTTCCAAGGCGCGTTGTTGGTAGTCCTTCATTTGAGTGATCGCATATTCCAACCCACCATTATCCTTTACAAAGGCAATCACTTCCTTCACTCTTTTTTTATCCTTGTTATGATTCTTCACGGAGTTGATGAGCCAAGCCCTATCCTTGGATGATGCATGATTTAACGCGTAAATCAAGGGCAAAGTCATCTTTTTCTCCTTGATATCGATCCCGGTAGGCTTTCCTATTTTTTCATCGCCATAATCGAAAAGGTCATCTTTTATCTGAAATGCAATTCCGATCAGTTCTCCGAATTTACGGAGCTTCTCCACTTCATCATCTGGAGCATTCACCGATTTGGCACCCATGGCACAACAGGCTGCAATTAAGGTGGCGGTTTTTTGTCGAATAATTTCAAAATAGATCTCTTCGGTAATATCGAGTCGTCTTGCTTTTTCAATCTGAAGTAGTTCTCCCTCACTCATTTCGCGAACTGCAACGGAAATGATTTTCAGCAAATCGAAATCATCGTTATCGATAGAAAGCAATAATCCCTTGGATAAAAGATAATCTCCCACCAAAACCGCAATTTTATTTTTCCAAAGGGCATTGATGGAGAAGAAACCCCTTCTTCGATTGCTGTCATCGACCACATCGTCATGAACCAAAGTTGCGGTATGAATCAACTCAATGACCGAAGCACCTCTATAGGTGCGCTCGTTTACCTTTCCTTCGTTGCACATTTTCGCAATCAGGAATACGAACATGGGGCGCATTTGTTTCCCTTTCCTATTTACGACATAATGCGTAATTCGATTTAGGAGAGAAACCTGAGAAGACATGGAATTGGAAAACTTCTTCTCGAAGTGTTCCATTTCGACCTCAATGGGTTCTTTTATTTGCGCGACGATTTTCATTTAACCCTTCAAAAATAGCGCAAAACCCCTTAATAATAGTGACAATGTCATTTTTTCTAGTTCCCAGGCATTTCCGCACCTCATTCCATTTCCGATGGAATTTCATCTCATAGAATCTCACTTTGATCTATAAATTTTAACAGACATCTGCTTTTTTTCTCATATAACACACAAATCGGTGTTAAACCTTATCAGGATATACCCCATGGTAGGTATTTATACCTATCATTGTATCTCTATTAAACTTTAAATTTTTGACTATGAAAAAGATTACTTTATTGGCGGCATTAGTAGCTGTCTTTTCTATGAACGCTCAAGTTACCATCTGGGAAGATGGTTTCGAAAGCTACGATGACTTCATCATTGAGAACATCGGTGACTGGACTTTAACCGATTTGGATGGTGACGCAGCTTATGGATCTACCGATTACGACTTCGAAAACGAAAACTATGTAGGGGTAGGGATTGTATTCAATCCATTGACAACAACTCCTCCTGCTATTGGAACTGCTTGGGATGTTAGAACCGGAGATAAGGGAATGTATTTATTCGCAGAATCCGTGTCTCCTTTCTTGAATGACGACTACTTAATCACACCATTATTGGACCTTAGTGGTGCGACTGGATCGGATTTCAGTTTTTGGGCTAAATCAGTAACTGCTGATTTTGGTTTAGAAAGATTTGAAGTGCTTTTATCTACTACGGGAACTGAAGTGGCTGATTTCACGGTAGATATTGGAGGCGGTGAGCTACAAGCTCCTGTAGACTATACAGAGTACACATACGACCTTTCTGCTTATGATGGACAGCAAGTATACATTGCTATTCACTATGTAGCTCAGGATTCTTTTGTACTGCAATTGGATGATTTTCTATTAACTGCAGATGTTCTTTCTATTCAGGATAACGCTTTGCAATCTTTGGAGTATAGCTTAAATAGTACAACACTTCAAGTGAGAAATGCAGTTCCATTGCAAAACATAGAATTGTACAATGTTCTAGGGCAGAAAGTAGTTTCTCAGGCCCTTTCAAATACTGAGGAAGAAATCAACATCGCTTCTTTGAACTCAGGTCTATATATTGCACAGATCACTGCAGAAGGACAGACGAAATCCTTCAAAATTTTAAAGAGATAAGTTTAGTTTGATATAATACTATAATCTTTTGAAGAGGCCCTTGAGAAATCGAGGGCTTTTTTATTGTTTATTGGCCAATTGGCCACAGGCGGCATCAATGTCCTTGCCCCTGCTTCTTCTTACAGTTACTGGGATTCTGTTCTTTTCCAATGCATTTATGTAAAGGTCGATGGCACTGTCTGGAGCTTGTTGAAACTCACCATCGTCTATGGGGTTGTACTCAATAAGATTTACTTTGGAGGGAATGTACTTGCAAAATTGAACCAAGGCCTTTACGTCCTCTTCCTTGTCGTTTACATCCTTCCAAACTACGTACTCATAGGTTACCATGCGATTGGTTTTCCCATACCAATATTCTAAGGAATCACGCAGATCTTCCAAGGTAAAGCTTTTGGCAAAAGGCATGATCTTTTCCCGGGTTTCCTGAATGGCCGAATGCAGGGAAACCGCTAGATTGAACCGGACCTCATCATCTGCCAATTTCTTAATCATTTTGGGAACCCCCGAGGTAGAGAGGGTAATACGCTTGGGAGACATTCCCAAGCCTTCATCGCTGGTTATTTTTTCTATGGAAAGCAGTACGTTTTTATAATTCATAAGTGGTTCTCCCATACCCATGAATACGATATTGGAAAGTGGCCGATTGTGATAAAGCATGCTTTCCCTGTGAATAGCAACCACTTGATCGTAAATCTCATCTGGATTTAAATTGCGCATTCGCTTTAAACGGGCAGTTGCGCAGAATTTACAATCCAAACTACATCCTACCTGGGATGATACACAGGCTGTTGTTCTACTCTCGGTAGGAATAAGGACCGATTCAACCACCAACCCATCAAATAGTTTCACGGCATTTTTAATGGTGCCATCCTTACTTCGTTGTAAGTGATCTACTTTTATGTGGTTAATGGTAAAATGATCCTCTAGATGCGCTCTGGTTTCCTTTGAGATATTTGTCATCTCCTCAAAGGAATGGGCGCCTTTGTTCCAAAGCCATTCGTATACTTGGTTGCCTCGAAATGCCTTGTCCCCGATAGACACAAAGAAGTCACGAAGTTCTTCTTTGGAAAGGGCCCGAATGTCTTTTTTCTCTTGCTGCATGGGTTGCAAAATTACCACTAATTTATACGAAACAAAAAAACCTCTTCCATACGAAAGAGGTTTTCAATCATTGTCAAAGTTGGTTGGTTCGTTAGTTTTCGACAATGATTTTCTTTGTAATATCGTTTTGACTGTTTTCGTCCACCAAATAGAGGAAATAAATCCCTTCTTGAAGTCCCGAAACGTCTATTCTATTTTCAGAATTGGAAGCATTTCCAGAAGCCATTTCCTGCCCCAAAACATTATACAACCGATAGGTTAGATTCGGGAAACGGGTATTCATGATCGACACATGTGAAATTGCCGGATTGGGATACACACGTAACAAACCTGTTAACTCGAAATCTGGAGTACTCAGGGCATTGGAATGCGTATCCAGAATAGATTGGTTTGAACCTATAGGATCCAACCAATCTTTTAAACGTGTTTCTGGAGTGGTACCACTGTCCCATGAAACGGCAAACCGTCCATAGATATCGTAATCGCTATTGTTCTCGGTACCGTCACAAAATGACTGACCCGCGTACAACTGTCCTATTATTCTTCCATCTTCGTTTAATAAAGGGGAGCCAGAGGAACCACTTTCTGTAGTCCCAATATCCCAGCCATCTCCATCACCTGCCGAAACACCTCTAATAAGCCAAACCTCGGTGCCATTGGCATTTTCCTTAACCGCAGGATCGTCATCCCGGCAAATCTTCATGATATCTCCATTGGGATGGTGTATTCCTACTTGAAACTCCGGGGTATCATCGGTTCTGTCCCAGCCTGCAAATGCAACATCCCAGGATGAGGGGATTTCATTAACCAATTCTACCAATGCAAAATCACTTTCAGCATTATTGGCACGTAACTCGGCACCACTAATTGTAAAATTACTCTGTACATCCACACTTTGTTCCTCATCTCCACAAACAGGTATTGGGCTTACCCAATTAAAGCGAACAGACCAAAGCAAAGGATCAGAATTTTGCAAACAATGATTCCCCGTTAACAAGTATGGGGTCTTATCCTCTCTTGTATTGTTGACGAGTGATGCCGTACACAAGTATCCGTTACCTAAATTGAGCAATGCAACTGTTTTCTTCAATAATTCTTTTTTATCGTCGAAATCGGAACCTATCGTACAGTTAACATCATAATTGCAATCTCCAGAATCATTCAATCCTCTTCCTCCGGGCAATTCATCCACTATATCATTAATACGGCCCAAGCGGTATCCGTGAATTATGCTTCCCACTTGCAACTCCACAGGATCCTGAGTCCCCGATGGCTGGTAGTATTCTATGTAGATGGTATCGCCGCCAATGAACCAGGAACCCAATTTATTCGAATTTCTGTTATTGGTGTGCAGGTATGTTTTGGAAACATCGGAACGATCGTAATTATGAAATACGAGTCGACCTCCATCAGGCAGATAGAAATCACTGAAATTAATGCTCATATTAATGGCATCCGGAGATTTAATGGCGGCTCTCCAAATACGGGCTCCATTGTCTAAATCGGTCCATTCCCCATCTGTTTGAAGATTAACGATCACTGGACGAACCACACCATATCTCCAAGGTAGGCTTTTGTCCAGATCATTAATACTATCTTCTGCTCTGAGTACGGCTAAATCAATAGGGGGAAGTTCGATTGGCTCTACCGATTGAAGATTAAGATCCTCACTAATAGGGCCATCTCCAAAGCTATCTTGCGCAATTGCAGACAACCATGGAATTAAGAATAAAACGATTAAAAAGTGTATTTTTTTCACGTATACACGATAGATTACGCCGTTATAACACACTAAAATACAGGATAATTCTTAGATAGAAAAATAATTTTGAGCATAAAAAAAGCCCTATTTCCTGATGCAATAGGGCTTTGATTCCATATTTCTTCGTTTTTATATGATGAGCATGGCATCTCCATATGTATAGAAACGATATTTTTCTTTGATGGCCTCAGCGTACGCTTCTTTAACGAACTCGTGGCCTGCAAAAGCAGATACCATCATCAATAACGTCGATTTTGGTGTATGGAAATTGGTCACCATACAGTTGGCTATGCTAAAATCGTACGGAGGAAAAATAAACTTATTGGTCCACCCTGCATAGGAATTCAACGTATTATTGGAAGACACAGAACTTTCTAACGAACGCATCACAGTAGTACCTACAGCACATACCTTTCTTTTTCTATCGATCCCATTATTAATGATATCAACTGCCCGTTCATCAATAATTATTTCTTCGCTATCCATTTTATGCTTGGAAAGGTCTTCCACCTCGACCGGGCTAAAGGTTCCAAGTCCAACATGCAATGTAACCTCAGCAAAATTCACCCCTTTAATTTCAAGACGCTTTAATAGGTGTTTTGAAAAGTGAAGCCCTGCTGTGGGTGCGGCTACTGCTCCTTCGTTCTTGGCAAAAATGGTCTGGTATCTATCTGCATCTTCAGGCTCCACATCACGCTTGATATACTTAGGAAGAGGTGTCTCACCCAACTCTGTTAACTTACTGCGGAACTCCTCATAAGAACCATCGAACAGAAAACGCAGCGTTCTTCCTCTTGAAGTGGTATTGTCGATAACCTCAGCTACCAACGACTCATCTTCTCCGAAATACAATTTGTTACCAATTCTAATTTTTCTTGCAGGATCTACCAAAACATCCCATAGCCGTGTATCGCTATTCAATTCGCGCAATAAAAATACTTCTATTCTCGCACCCGTCTTTTCCTTGTTCCCGAACAAACGCGCAGGGAAAACTTTGGTGTTATTGAGTACAAGTACATCATCCTCTTCAAAGTAATCAATCAAATCCTTAAACATCTTGTGCTCAATGGTTTGATCCTTTCTATTCAGCACCATTAGTCGGGCTTCATCCCTGTTGGGAGCTGGATATTCTGCCAATAATTCTTTGGGCAGTTCAAAGTTGAAGTTGGATAATTTCATTCCCATAGTTCGTATCGTTTAATTTTGAAAGAGCGCAAATATACGATCTGGAGATAGGGGTTGTCAAGTAAATGGCGGTTTATTCTTCTAAAAGTATCTCAAACCCCAATGTTGACAGGTCTTCCCAATAGGTAGGAAAGGATTTGCTTACCACGCCTGCATCCAAAATAGTAAGTTGGGTCCGTAAGGCAAGAGGTGCGAATGCCATGGCCATTCGGTGATCGTGATAGGTTTCAATGGCTATTCCTTCTCGGATATTGTTGCTTGGTAAAAGTTCCAACGAATCTTCAGAAATGTCCACCGTAGCTCCCAGTTTTTCCAATTCAATTTTAAGGGCCACCAATCGATCTGTTTCTTTGATCTTAAGGGTATGCAATCCTGTTAGCTTGCAGCCCATTCCCAATCCGAAGCAAGTAACGGCGATCGTTTGGGCAATGTCTGGAGTCTTTACCAAATCCAATGTTACTTCACCCGGAAGGTCCATTCTTGTTTTGGTAAGGGTAATGCTGGAAGTCGCTTCATCGAAAGTGGTTTGCACACCAAATACTTTATAAATATCCGATAGCGCGGCATCCCCTTGTAAACTATTTGGCTTGTAACTATGTATGGTTACAGAAAGTCGTTCCGAAAGGGCCACAATGCTGTAGAAATACGAAGCAGAGCTCCAATCACTCTCTACCGTGATGGATGTTTCGTTTCGGCTATCCATTGGATCGATGGAAATTTTATTTTCGGAAAAAGAACCCTTCACCCCCAATTCATTAAGAAGTGATAGTGTCATTTCTATATAGGGAATGGAGGTCACTTCCCCTATTAAATCAATCTCCAACCCCCGTGGCATTGCCGGAGCAATAAGCATTAGCGCTGAGATGTATTGACTGCTGACATTGGCTTTAATGGAAACCGATGTTTCCTTCAATTCCATTCCTGAAATCCTCAAGGGTGGGAAGCCTTCGTTATTGGTATATTCTATATTCGCCCCTAAATCCCGGAGCGCATTAACTAAGACACCAATGGGACGTTCTTGCATACGCTGACTGCCTGTTAAAAGTATTTCTTTGCCTTCTTGAGAAGCGAAATAAGCCGTTAAAAATCGCATGGCGGTACCTGCGTGATGTATATCGACCGTGCCCTTATCTTTCTTAATGCCCTGGGTCAATGTTACCGTATCATCACTATGGGATAGATTATCGATTTGAAACCAAGGAAATAGGGCTTGCAGGACCAATAGGCGATTCGACTCGCTTTTGGATCCGGTAACTCGAATGGTAGCATTATCTACCAAATGCTGTGAATGGGAAAGGTTGGCTTTCATCTGTTTTTGTCCTGTCGTTTCAATTTAGCCCAAAACTTACCGTAGCTTACCATGAATCCTGCTATAAAACCAGCTATAGGGACCATCCATACTTTGGGAGAACCCAATAACAAGGTTATGAATTCAGAAGAAAATCCAGTAATGAACCACTGTATTACCAAAAGAATCAACAGGTACATAAGACTGAGGAAAAGCACGGATTTCCAAAATCCGGGATGGGTAAGTATCCTTTTAATCATTACTTGAGCTTTTCATTGTTATGATGCCTATCGTGATCCCGCTGGGTCTTCTTATCCATCTTTTTATCGAAGGCATCTTGCAAATCAACTCCGGTTTGATTGGCCAGGCATAGTACGACAAATACCACATCGGCCAATTCTTCACCAAGATCTTTGTCCTTATCGCTCTCTTTTTCGCTCTGTTCGCCATATCGCCTCGCGATGATACGGGCTACTTCCCCAACTTCTTCGGTGAGTTGCGCCATATTGGTAAGCTCATTAAAGTAGCGCACGCCATGTTCCTTAATCCATTTGTCTACGATTAATTGAGCGTTTTTCAAGTCCATAGTTAGATTTTTGAAAGGACGATTTTCGAATCGGATACCTCAGTATATTTAGCAAAAATTTCTTTCACACTTGGGTAATATTCTGTCGGTATTATTCCTTGGTTAATATCAAGGTTTAAAGATACTTGAATTTGGTTGCCCTTCGAAACACAATTAAAGGAAATGGAGGCCAAATTATCGGGTGTTGTTAATGCGGCTGAATTTGGAATACTTTTTACTTCGTAACCTTGAGGAATCTTGAAGTTAATTTTTACTTTTTTGGAGGTAGGAAATCCAAAATCCAAGGGGTAAATACGCGTTTCTTGCTTAAAATGGTTTTCTTCTAATCCTAAATACAAAAGAGGTTCAAAATAAATATCTTCATTTATTTCTTCTACAGATTCCTCCCAATCGAAACTATAATAGATGCTCAAGGGACGATCTGGATTATTCATTTCCTTCACCACTAGATTGGATATGGAAAGAAAATTATGCGAATCCTCAAAATCCTTGTCATAAGTCTCACCTTCTTCGGACTCTTGGTAGTCATCCCGATGACTCCATGCATGATATCCTGAAAGACGTTTTTTAATACTGCCAAGAAGCCTCAAATTTTCCGCATCAATATTCACATCTACCATTAAAGTGTTTTGGGATTTTACCTTGGATTGTGTTGAAACCAAAGCATGGCCATTTCCGTTATACAATAACAACGCATCGCCATTTACAAAATGAATGGGAAGTTCTCCAAATCCTGCATTTTTCCGTGAGGCATCCAAGAGGTAATACGTACCCCCAATTTCTACATGAACAGTCATGTAATTAAAAAGATCTGTGGTAATAAAATGAATAAAACCCTTGTCTTTTGAAGCCACCATTACCATATGGGCATCTAATCCAGCCTCTCTCAACATCATCGCCAATAGTACATTAATAGCCCCTGCACTCCCCGTCTTAGTTTTGAAATTCTTTTTAATCGAAAATCCAAAATTGCGATAGTAGCCATCCCATTCCATCCTATCCCGCATGTAAGAGAATATTTTGTATGCCTTCTTTAAAGGATCCGTTTCTCCACCTACTACACGTTTAGTCTCACTTTTGAGGAAACTTCTTTTCGACAACAAATCATTAAAATTACCTCCACCCCAAGAAACGTTATTAAAGTACTTAGCAACATCGCCCCAATCCCTTATTTTGTACATGCGATAATTCATCAATACCTCAATAAAAAGGCGTCCTCGATAATTGTTCAAACTACCGATAAATGGTTCTCGTTTGAGGGCAGGAATATTTTTCCCAGTGTAGTAAAGAAACCGATCTTTTTTAATTACATCGAGTTCTACTGGGGAATATCCATTGCGAGAAAGTGTCAGTTCTACGGGTGTTGGATTCGAAAATGCTAAATGAAAATGTTCTATCGGCAATATACTTTGATAGTATAAAACCCACATCCCGATATCTTCAACCACATAAGAAATTTCAATAATAGAACCTTCTTTAACGTTGGGAAATGGAATAATATAGTCTATATCATCTTTGGACTCCTTATTAGCAATAACCTCCTTTTTTTGAACTTCGGTAATAACAATTTCACCATCCTCCAAATTATAGGTTTTGGCCTCAATAATCTCGGCTTCATCATATGGTATTTCGAAATCCGAATACTCCAAGCCCTCATTTGTATATATCTTTCTGGCTTCCCGAACTTTTAATACATCCCCAAACTCAAGGAAAATGTCCCTGTAGATAATTTTAGCCGAAGCATCGGTAAACACGTCATCCTGTTGCTCCAACAATTGTTCCTTGGTGATGGGAGGCATTTTCTTATGCTGACCCCGCAAAAAACAAGAGCATAGACACATTATAACCAAAAATAGGTTCCCTGAGAAAGACATACAAACTTACACCTTTGAGAGCACTACTTTTTCGGTTTCCTTATCCATACGCACTTTAAAGAACTCTTTCAGGCTATCGTGGGCATCAAATGGCATAAGTGGCATATTGATTTGAAAAGCACATTGTACTTGAATATTGGACCCACTGGAAGAAATACGGTAGATAAAGGAACCCATATTGTCTGGAAGCGAAAATTTAATAGCTTCAGGCAAGGACTCAACTTGATACCCTTCAGGTATCTGTATCGTAATCATAGTTTGATTCTTCCTTAAAAATTCGAAATCAATTGAATACTTTCGCTCTTCCTTCTGAAAAGGATTTTCGGATAGGGCTGTAAAGAGCAATGGTGAAAAATAGAGCTTCCCATCAATCTCATCAATAGCATTATCCATTTCGAATTCAAAAGAAACATCTACGATATTTTCTTTTTTATTATCTGCCTTAACCTCGATCGCTTCGAACCCATCGGCACCATAATTTAGAATGGTCTCCATTTCATTTTCACCGAGATTCTTAATCTGTTTCTCTTTGCCAATACTGTAATACCCAGTATGCCGTTCCCTTAAATTTCCTGAAACCATTAAGTCCTCATCGATCACGACTTGACCAATCACATTTTTGTTGGAATAATTGGAGTTTATTAATTCCACCCAGTCATAGCTATGATCCTGAAAGATTCGGAATCCTTTCCAATTCAGGAAATGAGAAGCTACATAATCGAAAGTGGAATTGTGGTGTGCCGCGTCGAAAAGATACGTTTTGCCTCCGATAACAGCGGACGCTAAAATTCCATTGAATGCACTACCACTTGCACTTAAAGGAATACCATTCCTTTTTGTTGAAAAAAGCACAGGGGCAGCATCAATACCTTCACTATCCAACATGGAAACCAACAGGATATTGATATCATCCAGTGCACCCTCTCCTGTTTTATAGGTTTCACGAACAGACTGATCGGGGATATACCCGTACTTTTCGTTCCATTTCACTTTTTCCCTTAACAACTCATAAATAATACGAGCTTTTTTCAATTTATCGATTTCTCCATTCAAAGCTGCCTCAATATCATCCCTGTAAAATTTCTTTCCCTTCATACCCATAGAAAAATAATCTACGGAAAGCACCTTACCCCCTAAAGATTCCCAACTATTGAATTTATAGTCATCCCCATAGGATGTTACATTGATTTTAAGAAAGGATCTATATACGTTCATGTCGTATACATAACTCTCATGTTCTAAAGCAGCCACGTTGTTCGCGATAAAATGGGTAGACTTACCTTCTTGGCGTCGCGCAACCTTTAAAAAGGCTCGCGGGTTTTGCAAGATTTCTATCCCTGCCCCTGTACCATTGAACACACTTACTTTTTCCTTTTTTATTGGAATATCGTATTGAAGATAGATATCGCTAAAGGTCCCTTTGTCGGTTCGATAAGACAGTTCAATTACAGATCCCGGACTTACATTAGGAAAAGAAAACTTCTTGATCTTCACCCCTTTAATAACCTCATCAGTAAAAATAATGTCCTTATCCAATTTCGTTTTCACCAATTCTCCATCTACCATATTATACGTTGCTCCTTGCACCTTCTTAACGTCAGGATAAGGTATTTGAACCGTGGCGTGCTTATAGCCTTCTTCATTGAATATTTTAATTCGCTCATAAACTTGAACCTCCCTTGCGAGATACACATTAACTTCCCTGTAAAGGACAACCGCATTTGCTTCGGGAAACTGTAAATCCTGTTTTAGTAATACATCATTTTCAACATTCTTCCCAAGTTCGTAATCTTGGCCGTGCATCATTGCTGTAAAAGCAAGAAATGCGATGCATGCAGTAATTAAATTTTTCATTTTATTGTTTGGTTAGTATGATTTTTTGATTGTCGTGTTTAGCTACCTTCTTCATAAATTTCCTGTAATTTTCGTATTCCTCTTTTGGGAATTCACCTTCTTGAATTTCGAATTTTCTTCGGTATTCATATTTTCCAGATTCGGTTTCCTTCAATTCTGAAGTGTACATTCCAAATTTGGTTTCCAAAGCAATAGGCTCTGGTAAAGAAGAAACTGTAAATCCTGGTGGAAGCTCTATGGAAACTATATCCTCATCTACGAAGCCCCTAGAAATGAATAATGGAAATTTCCTATCCTTGTATCGCTTGGGGATGTAGGTAAACCGGTTTAATACATTAACTGGAAAAATCAAGTTTTCCCCTGCCGTACTTGTATAGGATCGTGCATCGAACTCCACCATTTCCATCAGCTTAACATCCTGTTTATTGTTTTCTAATTGTACGGATTTCAGTTTGATATTATCCACATAATCCCAATATTCCTTATAGTATTCATCCTTTTCGTCTTTGGTCATGTTTTCAACATCATGTCGATTGCTGTATTGTGTGCCTCCAGACTCGAGTGTAACCTTTACCCCAATATTTCCATCTTCATAAACCACACACTTTCCTGTGGTTTTCAGTGTATTTACGTTATAGGGATAAGCCGTGGTATGTGCGATCTTGCCACCTTCCGGGGTAACCATCAATACATCGCGGTCATCGGTAAAATTGGCAATAAAACCAAATGGTACCGTTTGACTGGTACATTCCAACCAATGGGTTTCATCCCCATCGGGAACTGCTAAAATGATATGATTTCCTTGCAATGAGGCAAAGTCTGGCACAATATTGCGTTTTTGCCTATCCCCAAAGACGACCGTATAATATGATGTTACTCCTACTTCTTGTAACAACGTTTGAGTATAATTGGTTAATGCTTTGCAATCTCCATATCCTAATTTATCCACTTCAGAAGCATTCATTGGTTTCCAACCGCCGATTCCTACCTGAACACTAATATAACGTGTGTTCTTTTGAACGTATTCATATACAATTCTCGCTTTATCCTCAACGGTAGCTGCATTTGCAACAAGGCTTTTAACTTTAGATATGGTGGCTGGAGAGAGATCTCTGGTATCTTGCAGCAATTTTGTTTCCATCCATTTTCCAAATTCGGACCAATTGGTACCTCCTCCTGCAACTCCTTCTAAATAGAAATTATCGAGGGCAAAGAAGCTAGAAGGTAAATGTTCATCCAAGCCCGGGCTGTAGGACTCCCAGTTGATAGCTTTCATATTCTTAGCAGTTAAGAAAATACTTCCCGGTTGCTCATTCTTCACGATTTCATTTTTAGGGTCCGTGAATTTCTGTCGGATGGTAACACCGTCGCCATAACTAATAGTATACTGACTTTGTTCTACACTGCTATTGTAAATTCCCATAGGGATAAAGGGAGGAATGTGAGCCGTATTTCCCGTTTCGATTTCATATTCAAACACTATGGTATATGGATAATTCACAGGTGTGTAATCGAATACCAACATTCTGTTGTCTGAATACAATGTTCCTCCAGAAACGGCACTAACATCCATAAAATCCTTTTTCTTGAATTTTTCAATTTCCTTCCCATGGGCATTATAGATGCGGGCTTCCGCACTCTTGACCTTGGTGACATCATCATACGGAACTGAAGGATTCAAATGCCGATTCCCATTTTTATTGAGAATGGTAAGCGCCACCATATAATTCATAGTGAGCCTTTTCGGTGTCGTGATTTCAATAGAAACGTCCTTATTTCTTATTACACTATTGGCATTTTCTTTGAGCTCGTCGGGAATTTCTGAAGCATCGTACATCTGCTGCGAAATACCTACGGTAGAAATTACGCCAAGTACAACTGAGAGTATGAATTTCATAAAGTAAACTGCAAATTTAATGGAGGGAGGTACTGCTAATCTATAAAAATTCAGCAAGAAGAAAAAAGCTATTCCTTATTTTTTGTATCGATAAGGATGGTTACAGGCCCATCATTGATCAATTGCACGTCCATCATAGCTCCGAATTCACCTGTTTGTACTTTCTTACCCAAGGTGTTTTCCAGCGCGATCACAAAGGATTCGTATAGGGGTATGGCTTGTTCCGGTCGAGCGGCTTTGATAAACGAAGGACGCTTGCCTTTTTTGGTACTTGCATGCAGGGTAAACTGACTTACTACAATCACCTCACCATCCACATCCTGAATGGAAAGATTCATAGCCCCGTTGTCATCCCCAAAAATGCGCAATCCGGCAATCTTTTTAGACAGCCAATCAATATCCTCGTCACTATCGGCTGCCTCTATTCCCAAAAGAATGAGATAGCCTTGTCCCATTTTTGAAACCACTTCATCGGCAACCGTGACCGAAGCTTGTTTTACTCGTTGAATGACGGCTCTCATAGGTAAGTGTAAGCATTAAGATTCATCCCCATAGATATCTTTTCGGTATTGTTCTTCATCCCCCTCTAAAATCTGAAGGTAACTTTTATAGCGCGACCAGGCCAATTCCCCATTTTCCAACGCTTCCTTTACTGCACATTTGGGTTCTTCCAAGTGCAAGCAATTATTGAATTTGCAGTCTTCCTTCAGTTTAAAGAATTCTGGAAAATAATCGCCTAATTCTTCCTTATCCATCTCTACTACACCAAATCCTTTAATCCCCGGCGTATCTATAATCTGAGCTCCGAAGGATAGGTCATACATTTCGGCAAAGGTCGTCGTGTGTTGTCCTTGATGATGCTGTTCACTAATTTCTGAAGTCTTCAAGTTAAGGCCCGGTTCAAGTGCATTGACCAAAGTCGATTTCCCTACGCCACTATGTCCGGAAAACATACTTACTTTTCCTTCCATGAGTGTTTTGATCTTTTCAATGTTCTTTTTTTCGGTGGCAGAAATACCAATACAGGTGTAACCGATTCTCCGGTAAAGATCGGCCAAGTATTTAATTTCTATAAGTTCTTCCTGTGAATAGGCATCACTCTTATTGAAAAGCAAAATCGCCTCCACATCATAGGCCTCGGCCGTGATTAAAAAACGGTCTATAAAGGTGGTGAACGTAGGTGGATTATTAAGGGTTACCAAAAGAAAGGCCACATCGATATTGGCTGCAATAATGTGGGTCTGTTTTGAGAGGTTTACGCTCTTTCGAATGATGTAATTTTCCCGTTCCTCGATCCGGTGAATAATCCCAACCGTTTCATCTCCCTTGGTCTCCACCTCGAACTCCACATGATCGCCCACCGCAATAGGGTTGGTACTTTTAATGCCTTGCATACGAAACCTCCCTTTGATGCGGCAATCGTAAAAAGTGCCGTTTTCGGCTTTTACGTTGTACCAACTTCCGGTCGACTTGTAGACAGTTCCTTTCATACTTATCTTAGTGAAACAAATGTAGCCACTTTTGGCAAGAAAGTTGCTGAAGAATTCCGAAACCTTTAAAACCACAACTTATGAGAAAAACATTTCTAACGCTAGCACTTACCGGACTTATGGCCTTCGCCATGAATGCTCAGGAATACGAAGTAAAAGTAGTAACGAGTGTAGAATCGATCGTTCCCAATGGCTTGGGTAGGTCCCGTATTATATCTGCCAACGTAGAACGGGATTATGAACAATTCACTTCTACCCAAACGGAAGATGACAATTCGCGAAACAAATCGAAAAGAAAGAACATTCGGGTAAAGGATTTCGATGAAACCAAATTATTGAACTTCTACAATCTTGGCGGTATCCGGTTTCAGAATATTGCATCCAATGATGCCTTGATCGAATCTAAAATAAACTCCATGCTCGCCAAAGGATGGGATCTCGCATTTGTTGCGAGTGCGGTGGAAAGCGATGCCGGCGAAACCGACAATCAAGGAATCTTTATAACAAGATACATCTTTAAACGTAAAATTCAACCGTAAAGAAAAAGGAGGCCACTGGCCTCCTTTTTAGTTTTTAATCAGTTTATGGGTCTTTAATTTTTCACCATCGGCGATCACATTGACCAGATAAATCCCTGTGGGTTGGGCGGAAAGATCAATACTTACCTCCTTTCCGAAGTTATTGAATTCAACGTTTTGTACTTGCTGTCCAATAATATTGTGTATACTCACATTTACTGTTCGGTGTTCTTTTACGAAACCTAAGTTGAATATTCCTGATGATGGGTTTGGGAATAGTGCCAGTTCTCTTAATTGTTCTACCTCTAGGTGAAAATAGGTAACCGTGCAAATTGATCTTAATCTACATCCTCTTAACCCGTATCCCTCAAGGATCACCTCTTCCAACTCATCAATTTCCAGTGAAGCAACCAAAGATAGTTCATCCTCTACTTCATAACTGAGGGGTTTAAATCCAACGTACGATATTTCCAAAACATCTCCTTCAGAAGCCATTATCTGAAAGTCCCCCTCTTTATCAGTAACCGCACCTTGTCTTGTAGTTACATTCATAATATTGGCATCCATGAGTCCTTTTCCATCAAAACTATCGGTTACGGTTCCATGGATTGTATTTTGCGCTTCAGCAGTGAAAAATAATGAACTGACGAGTAGGGTTAGTAGTAGTGTTCTCATCGGATTGTTATTTACGTTTCAACAAACCTACTACGGCAACACCTCTTAAAAAACAACCATTGAGTCAACCCCCACTTTCATTGAGGGAAATAAAAAAGCCTCCCGATGGAGGCTCTTTCTTATTTGCTGATGACTTTCTTCTGATGGTTGATCGATTCTTGGTGAATCGCCTTAAAGACTTTTAGAATGAATTCCTCACTCAGATTCTGTTCTTCACCCTGCAGGATCATTTTCCCCAAAATCTCATTCCATCGTTTGGTTTGTAGAATGGCAACATTGTTCTTCTTTTTCAAAGCCCCTATTTCGTCACTGATTTTCATACGCTTGCCCAACATTTCGATCAATTGATGATCTACCACATCGATCTTGGTACGTGCGGTGGCCAGTTTATTTTGAAACTCCACTGCATCACCTTCTTCTTCCCGAATGCGCAAATCGACCGTCATCTGGTCCAAAACCTCCGGTTTTATCTGTTGTTTGGCATCGCTCCAAGCATTATCGGGATCATGGTGGGTTTCAACCATAAGACCATCGTAGTTTAGATCCAATGCAGTTTGACAGAGATCGAAAATGATATCACGTCTCCCTGCAATGTGAGAAGGATCCAATATTAAAGGTAAATCGGGAAAACGGTTTTGCAAATCGATAGGGATTTGCCATTCCGGATTGTTCCGATAACGCGTTTTTTCATAGGTGGAAAATCCTCTGTGAATCACTCCTAAGTTCTTGACGTCCGCACTGTGAAAACGCTCTACAGCACCCAACCAAAGAGCCAAATCGGGATTTACTGGATTCTTAACCAACACGGGCTTATCGGTACCGCGAAGTGCATCTGCAATCTCCTGAACGATAAAAGGGGAAACCGTGGTTCTGGCACCAATCCATAGGATATCCACATCGTGCTTTAAAGCCAAATCTACATGGTTGGCGTTAGCCACTTCCGTAGTGGTCATCATGCCGGTTTCTTCTTTGGCCTTTTGCAACCACTTTAAGCCCAATGCTCCTACGCCTTCAAAGTTACCAGGGCGGGTTCTGGGTTTCCAGATCCCGGCACGCAGTACCGTGGCATCGGTATCTTTAAGTTGATGAGCGATGGTTAATACCTGTTCTTCTGTTTCGGCACTACAGGGTCCGGCTATTACTAGCGGGTGTGCCAATTCCATGGTATTTAACCAATTTCGTAATTCCTTCTTATTTTCCATGTTCCAATACGTTTGTCAATTCACTGGGCACATTCTTCTTGTTTTGGGTGTATGTACCTACAATTTTTAA
>JAHQVM010000025.1 GCA_019634365.1 Flavobacteriaceae bacterium
AAGCAGCATTTTTCGGAAGTTCTCTGCCTGAAGGGAAACATCTCCTTCATATTCCATCGCGGAAATCTTGGTGAGTCCATCCACAATGCGGGCCACGGTTTCCCCAAACATTTGTTCCAGGTCTACCAAAGTGTACTCTGTATCCTCTACCACATCATGCAGTAGGGCAGCAGCAATGGAAGTAGCGTCCAAACCAATTTCGGAAGCTACAATTTTCGCCACAGCAATTGGGTGGAAGATATAGGCTTCACCACTTTTTCTTCGCTGATCCTTGTGGGCATCTACCGCCACATCGAATGCAGACCGGATCAATTTCTTGTCGGCCGCAGTCAGTGTACGGTAGCTAATTTTCAATAGCTCCTTGTATTGCTTGGCAATTTCCTTATTCTCTGCTTCTAAGAGTGCCTCAGTCATAAAATAAAATTAATGAATTGCACTATAACAACAACAAAAAATGTGCTAGAATTGTTTCACCCTTGAATAGATGATTCAAGTTGAAGACAGGTTAAGGGGTTTGAAGCAGATTTCTAAACCGTTGAAGCAGCGTAGGATGTGAATAATGCATGAATACGTAGGCAGGATGTGGGGTGAGGTTGCTCAGGCTATTTTTGGATAACTTCTTGAGCGCCGAAATAAGAGGCGCAGCGGCGTACGTCATTTTGGCATAATTATCTGCCTGGTATTCGAATTTTCGGGACAAAAGATTCATAAACAAGCCGGTAACTTCAGAAATGGGGGAATACAGTATCCCGAAAGCGATCAACCCTATATGGAAGGAGGCTTCGGAAGCGCCCAATGCTTGGCTAAGGGTTTCACTTCCTATAAATAGGGATAGCAACCAAAAAGTGAATCCTGTGATACCAATCGTTGCGAGGAGATTGTAAATAATGTGTTTTCGTTTGTAATGTCCCACCTCATGTGCCAATACCGCTACGATTTCTTCCTCATCCAAATCATTGATCAAGGTGTCGTACAGGGTAATTCGTTTTTCCCTCCCGAAACCAGAAAAGTATGCATTGGCTTTGGTACTCCTTTTGGAGCCATCGATGACAAATATGTTTGTAAGGCTAAAGCCAACCTTAGAAGCATAGGATTCAATTTTATTCCGTAACTCACCTGTCTCAAGGGGTGTTTGTTTATTGAAGAGCGGAACAATGAGTCTGGCATAAAACATATTCATAAAAATGGAGAAAACCGTTACGATTCCCCAAGCGTATAACCAGAAATGGATTCCCGTTTGCTGATAGAACCAGATGATGATGGCCAGAATACCGCCCCCAATAATCCCACCTAAAAGTGCCCCTTTCAGTTTGTCGAGGAAAAAGGTCTTGCGGGATGTCTTGTTAAAACCGAATTTTTCTTCAATCACAAAGGTATTGTAATAGGAAAATGGAGCGCCAAGGATACCGCTCAGCAATAGGATGATACCGAAAAAAACGAGCGCTATTACGATAGCGTTATCTGAAAATTCCCTTGCCAAGGCATCTGCCCAAGCAAACCCATCCAAGAAGAAAAATAGCAAGGTTGCCATGAGGGAAATGGATGAAGTTAGTAATCCGAATGTATACTTCTCCTTTTTATATCGTTGTGACTTTTCATAGGCTTCAGTATCGTAAACATCGCTGAGTTCTTCGGGCAGTTCGTCTGAAAAGCGCTGTGCATTAAGAGCATCCAATAGCTTATCGATGCCGAAGTTTACAACCAAGATGATGATAAGTATGAGGAAAAGGGTTTCTGGAGCCATAAAGGAATTACTGAAATTGTCGTTGTCTTTTGGCTTCAAAGATAAGGATTCCCGCTGCTACCGAAACGTTCATGGAATCGATGGCACCCTGCATGGGAATGATGATATTTTGTGTGCTGTTTTCGCGCCAAGCTTGTGATAAGCCTTCGGCTTCGGTCCCTACAACAATGGCCGAAGCTGGGGTATAATCCTGTTCGTGATAAGGAACGGCTTCTTGAAGAATAGCGCAGTAGATTGCAATGTTGTTTTCTTTCAAAAATTGGATAATATCTTCGGTTGTTCCCAAAGCGATGGCATTGGTGAAGGCACAACCTACACTGCTTCTCAGGATATTGGGATTGTAAAGGTCTGTTTTTGGGTTGGCGATGATCACAGCATCTACCTTGGCAGCATCGGCAGTTCGCAGTATGGCACCGATGTTGCCTGGTTTTTCGGGAGCCTCCGCCACGAGGATCAAAGGGTTGTTATTTTCGAATGATAGACGGTCCAGACTTAGATTTTTGGATTTGGCTATGGCGATGACTCCTTCCGTAGAACCCCGATACGCCAGTTTTTCGTACACTTCTTTGGATACTTCAATGAGTGCGGTGTTTTCATTCAAATCCGCTTGTAAGGAAAGCAAATCAGCATCGGTAATTATTTCCTTGCAATACAATAGCGTATTCAATGAATATTTTCCAGCGAGTGCGAGTTTTATTTCCCTGTATCCTTCGATCACGAACAATCCTTGCTTCTTCCGTTCACGGGACTTTTCCATGAGTTGGGAAATCTGTTTTACCAAAGGATTCTGAATACTGGAAATAAATTTGTTCACGGGGCAAAGATAGTTTTTTATAGATTTCAAGATTCCAGATGGGTTATCCAATGATTGTTCACTTTGCATGCATTATTTGAGTAACTTGCCAAAAAAATAAGATGATTAGAAAATTACTTCTTTCTGCTTTATGGTTACTAGGTAGTGTTTCTTTTACATGGGGAACCAATTACTTATGTCCAATTGATCTTGGCCCTGATGTTGATTCGTGCGAAGGGGAAGCTGTCGTTCTGGATGGTACCGCTGCAGGTTCAGGGAATACCTATTTATGGCTTTTTGAAAGTCCTATAGGTTCGGGCAATTTTACACCTATTGTTCCGGCTGAAACCGGCCCCACACTCACTGTTACTACTACTGGTGTATATAGGGTTGAGGTAATGACTTCGTCGGGAAATTGTAGCGACATGGCTGAAGTTACTTTTAATCCGAACCCTCCCGATTTAGGACCTTTTGAAATTGAATTGTGCGATGACAATGACGATGGAATTCAGTTTTTTGATTTAACCTTTATTGATGCCCAGGCCACTGGAGGAAATCCGGATTTATTTGTTTCTTGGTACGAAACATTGGCCGATGAAAATGCGGGTATGGCGATCGCGGATCCCACGAGTTATGCAAACCTTATAAACCCGCAAACCGTATTTGGACGTGTAGAAAGTAGTATAGGATGTAAGACGATAGTTGAATTAACCCTCATTGTTCAACCACAGCCGGCAGCAATTCAACCAACGCCACTCACAATTTGCGATGATAACGGAGATGGTTTTGCGTTGTTTAACCTCCATGAAAAAGACGAAGAAATAGCAGGAGGAGACCCTTTACTCAATATTAGTTATCACGAAAGCCAAGCGGATGCCTTGAGTAATATTAATCAACTGATTAGCCCCTACAACAATGTGGTTCCTTTTATTCAGGTTATTTATGCACGTGCGGAAGATAGTTCGACAGGTTGTTTCAAAGTAGTTGAATTGGAATTGATTGTTTGGGTCGGTTGTCCCATTGTCGATACGCCACCAGATGATATTTTTGTGAACGAAGGAGATGATGATGGACTCGCAATTTTCGATCTTACGGTAAATGAATCCCTCATGTTGGGAAGTCAAGATCCTGGCTTGTTCAGTTTTACCTATCACGAAACGCTTTCAGATTCCGATACCGGTAGCAATGCCATTGCGAATCCAACGGCCTACCAAAATATTGCAAACCCTCAGACGATTTATGTCCGTTTGACTAACAACGATAATGGTAGTTATGTACTTACCGATTTCGAAATAGAAACCGATGGTATCCTTGGATTGGAAGAACTTTTATCCGAAAGTGTTGTCATTTATCCCAACCCAGTTCAAAATAATGTCTTTGTTCATTCCAATGGCACTTTGACCGATCTGGAAATACGAGTTTTCGATATGAATGGCAGGCAATTGATTACGGAAAGCACGGACCGAATAGACGTATCCCAACTTCCCGCTGGGATGTTCTGGATTCAGGTTTCGGCCAATGGGCAAAGGCTCATTAAGCCTTTGGTAAAAGAGTAATCTATTCTTGCGTAACCCTTACCATCATTTCTTTTTCCTTGGATGAAACACGGTAATATCCGGGAGTTGCTTGTGTAGCGATTTCTCCACCTTCCGATACGAGGTTGGACTGCGCTCCTTGAGGCAATTCTATGATAATTTCCCAATCATCTTTGGTCTGGATCACTTTTACTTCGGTGATTCCATCATTTTTGCTGAAGTAAACGGAAACCTCATTATCCCCAATGGTTATATTCTCCAATGAAGCATCGTTCCACGCAGATGGCATTTGTGGTTTAATGAATACCTTTTTGTTGGCCGCATTGGGTTGGATCCCGAAGAACTGTTCCACAATGGGCACTGCATAACCATAGATATTCCATGCCTGGGTTACCATCCCATAATCTGGGGATACTTCATAAATACTTCCGGGTAATGCATAACTGAAAGTACGGGTCATCCGCTTCATGTAATTAAGGGCTTTGTCCGGTCTTCCGTAATTGTTTTCAGATACGATCTGAACACCTGTTGGCAGGGTCATCACAGCTCCCGTATAGGAGAATATCTTACTCCCTTGAAAGGAACCATCATCACTTCCGGCCGATTCGTCACGATCGATCCCCGTGACGAAAACCCCAAAGGGATTCACGAATTTTTCAGCTGTATTCAGGGCTTTAATGGCCTTGTCTTCTGGAGCGATGCCTACTTCCATGGGTGTATTAACCACCCAGTTGTGGTGCATTACAAAAGGTCTGGATTCCGAAGAAGGATTGGCTAAAATAGCCTCGCGCGTTTGTTTCAACTCTTCCACTGCCCATGGCTTTCCTAGGGTATCCGCACGCACGATAGCATCTTCGATAAGGTGAAGTGCTTGATCATCCGATCCTATAAAATCCGCATAGGAGTTGAATTCCTCACTCCAAAATTTCTCATTGATATTTTTCTTGATGTCTTCGGCGATATAAGCAAAGCCTTGGCTTAAGCCATCCTTGCCCAGTTCGGCGGCGATTTTAGCAGCATCTGCGAAAGCTTTTTGGGTATAGGCAGCCACATCGATCATTTCGCTATCCATGCCATGTACCTCCATCATTCCATATCCGTCGGGGAATTGGTTTTTATCGGCATCGTTTTCATTCAATAGCCAATCAAGTCCGTCCCGAATCGTTGGGAAATATTTTTCCAAAAAGGCCTTGTCGCCATTCCATTGATATATTTTCCAGATGAGGGAAGCAAACTGCGGGGTTTCGTTAATGTTTCCAGGATTGAAAACCGCACCATTGGTTGACATTTCGTGAATAATTCTCCCATTGCCATTTACGGCTCCGGAAACGCTATCCAGCAACTGAATGGTTTTGTAAACAGCATCTTGTTGACCAATGGCCATATACCCCTGAAGTGCGTATTCACTATCTACTCCAAACCACCAAGGATAGTCTGGGATACCAGCCCCGATGCCTGTTCCCACTTCTGGAACCGTGCGCACCAACCAATCACAATTGTATTTTACCCATTCGAAAGCTTCTTCCACATCCTTGTCGGGAACCGTTAATTTTGTCTTGTTCGCCAATGCTTCATAGCGCTGTTTTTTTGCTTTGAAATCGTTAAAAATATTTTGTCTAATCGATCTATGATTGTCCATGGCCGCTTCTTCGGAGGTATAGGAACTGGCTATAACAATATTGACGACCGTGGATTCCTTTTCGAGCAATTCAATTTCATAACTCAATGTTTTGGCGATGCTCGCAGATGTATTTGAGTCTGCTTCTGAATATTCAGTAACCCTCGAATCCAAACCAATAACAGTGTACCATGGGTTCATACTATCCTTGAAGGTAAGGAGTCCTTTGGTACTGTTATAGTTTGCGATATCGGGCCCATCGATCATTTCGGTGCGTTCTCCCAGCCAAGTGGGGCGAAGATCGGATTGCGCTGTAAAATTTAATATTCCTTTTTGATGTGAACCTTTATTGTCAATGTGAAGTTGAATCACAATGCCTTCTTTGCCATCGGGCACGAATTGCCAACGTTCAATAGTCACTTCATCCGTAACAGAGTAATCCATTCTATTGGCATATGGGTAATTGGTAAAGGCGTCTGCCTTGTCCAGTTCATAGTCCGTATTGTTCATTTCAAGGGAAATATTGAATCCGTCCAATAGTTTTATCGGGTGGTTCCAAATTCCGCCCATTTCGCCTTTGATGTGCCAGCCCAAATCGGGAAAAGTTCCATCTTGATGCCCAACCATGTAAACACGATCCCCAGCCGTAACATAAGGGGATTCGAGATAGGATTCCTTTCCGGTTATGGATGGACTTCCGTCAGCAAGCGCTTTGAAACTCATAGGGCTTTCTTCGGATTTTTGACAACTAATAATGGGCAACAAACAGAGTAGGAGAATGACTTTTTTCACGATCTTTTCTTATGTTATTAGCCTAAAAATAGGATTTTTGGTTGAAAGCACCAATCCGCACTGTGAACATGTAAGGATTCCTGTTTTCTTCGTCCAATGAACCGTAAAACAAACCATCATGAAAAACCTAGTAACACTCAGTTTTCTATCCTTGCTACTTTTTACTTCCTGCAAGGATAATACATCTAAGGAGCCAATTTCTGAATCAAATTCTGTTGAAAGTATTTCTACCGATCAGGAAATTACCAAGTATCCACCCTCACTTTCCGAAGTTTTTAAGGCACATGGAGGAATGCAGCAATGGAATGATATGAATGCGCTTTCTTATGAAATGACCAAAGGCGAGGCCATCGAAAAGCATTTGGTTTCCTTAAAGGATCGACGTGTACGTTTGGATCATCCCAATTGGGCCATTGGTTTTGACGGAAACGAGGTTTGGTTGAAACAGAATACTGAAGATGCTTACAAAGGAAATGCCCGCTTTTATCACAACTTGTATTTTTACTTTTACGCTATGCCCTTTGTGCTTGGCGATGAGGGTATTACGTATGAAGTTCTTGAATCCACAAAGCTTTTGGAAAAGGAATACCATGGAGTAAAGGTGTCCTATGGCGAAGGAGTAGGGGACTCTCCCAAAGATGAATACATTTTGTATTTCGACTCAGAAACCCACCAAATGGAATGGTTGGGATATACGGTAACCTATCGCAGCAATGAGAAAAGTGATTCTTGGAGCTTTATACATTATGCCGATTGGGCTGCGGTGAATGGTTTAATGCTTCCCAAAAAACTGACTTGGTATACCTCCGAAAATAATTCTCCCAAGGAAGAAAGAAGTAGTATGGAGTTTCAGAATATAGAAATTTCATCGGAGATACCAGACTCAAACCTGTTCTTAATGCCAAACGAAGCAGTGGTGGTGGAGCGATAAAAATAGATATTTTCGTTACCGGAAAAGCATCCAATTAATATGGGGTTATTTCTCCAATAGAAAATGTAAAATCCATTTGATTAAGCAGCATTTTTTCCGTTGCCTAATGTAAATCCAATGGACAGGCCTATGTATCCGCTTTTCACCGTACCGATCACCTGACCATCAGGAATTGTGATATCGGCTTTTGGAATATAATTGTATTCCAACCCAAGTCTGGTTTTACCGATATCAAATCCTCCCCTGAGCAAAACCCCTATTTGGTTGTTCACATTTCCTTCAGCAATGTCAATAGGAGCACTTATGATATCAACTTCTGAGACAATAAAATATCCGACGCCCATTCCTAGATAAGGACGCGCCTTTTCATCATTTAAATAATAGTCGAAAGTTGGAGTAAAAGAAATCACGGCATGGTCACTTTCTGTGTTGAAAATGAAACGAGAAGCTTCGGCGCTCTCAAACTTTTGTGAATTAAGGGCAAGCCCGAACCGCATGCCGATAACTGTTTTTTTCGAAATTCTAATTTTGGGCTCAGCATTCAGTAATAATCCCAAGTTATCGGAAGTTGTATTTAAAAGGACACCCGGTTCAATACGAATGCTGGGAGCCCCTTTTTCCTGTGCGCTTAAGGCTATTGCCATTAGGGCTAAGTTGAGGAGCAAGCATATTCTTTTTATCATAGTGCAGGTAAATCGTTTACATCATAACGATCAGAAAATAGAATGCTTGTTGCCTGCCGTGATTTTTACGTACAATTATGGATTCCACCAGACATTCGACGCATGTATATATCTGGATTCTGCCAATTCTTCCTTCCACTTTTCTGAAATGTATGGGCTTTCCTGGAGGCGCGAATCTACTTTCTGAAAAGTAGGATTGGTAATCCACATGGGTTGGGAGGACCAATCGGCATTTATATAGCTGAAGGCCTTGATCACATCCGAATTGTTTTTAATGGTTTCGAAAAAGGGCAGGAACCATTCTTGCCAAATAATCTTATCTAGATTTTCTTTTTTTAAGTCGCTATCAAAAAATAACCCGTCCCTTTCCCGAACGGGCGTCGCTTCAGCAATGAAAACTGGTTTGTTGTGTCTTCTTGCAAAAACAAGCATTTCTTCGTCCGGTTGCCCGAAATAGGAGTAGGCACACCAATCGACCAAATCATCTCCCGGGTACCATGCTTCCAAAACACTTTGATCGGAACCAACCCCCTTGGATTGCCATACGAACGCTACATTATCCACTTTTTCACTTTCAAAAATGGAATGTATTCTGCGCCAGGATTTTAAATAGTGCTTTCTTTTGTAGTGATTCCATTCCCACCCGTCGAATTCGTATCCAATTCTTAGAAAAACCGGTCGTCCTGTCGACTTTATCCAATGCGCCAACTCTTTAATTAATGGATCATGGGTTCCCTTGGCTACTTTTTTTTCGTTGTTCACAAAGGATAATCCAATAGCAATGGCGCTGTTTTGATACGTAGCATCCTGTAGGTAAAGATCTGCCCATGAATCGCCAGCACCCCAGTTGGCTTTAAACTTTAATCCGTCCAATCCTTTGTTGTAATATCCAAAAGAAGCATTGCCTGGAGATAGATTGGTATAAAGGGTAATCCCAGCAGGAGGAGCAAAATGATCGGAATATCCATTGCTGTAGTTTATCAATCCACCAGTAGCCTCCAGATCTTGTCCGATAAAAACCAAACATTTGCCGTCCTTGGGTTCAAATTTCTGTGCAACAAGAGCATGGAACGATCCGAAAACAAAAGTAAATATGAAGACTATCGTTATTCTCATATTGCTAACATAGTTAGATTTTTGAATGGACTAGTGCTACTAAATTCAGGAATCAAGCACGTTCCTCGAAAGGAATCACATGACCACTTTCCACATATTGTTTTAAACCATTCAAAAGCAGGGCCCAACAGAAAGAGGAATTTCTAAACTCATGATTGCAATGGAGCCAGCCCAAATGGGAAAACTTGAGCAAAACTCCATCATCCTTTTGTTCTAAATCAAACCCAAAGGTTGTGGTGCTCCAGTCATCACTGGATCGAGTCATTTTTAAGTGAAAGGATTCATTGGGAATAACCGCAACAACCTCTGCCAACCAATTGTATTCGGGGGCAAAGTACAAATTGTATTCAGTACCTAAAATGGGAGCTCCCTTACATTTTAGAGTCCACCAATTATTCAAGTGCTCAGGAAGATACACACTATCGAAAACTTGTTTGGGAGTGCCGGATATCACCAGGTCGTGAAAGATGGAATATTCCTTGTCGTTATTCATAATATTTATCAAAAAAGGGCTGCTTTAAGGCAGCCCCTTATATTAATTCCCAGAATATTTACCCATATACCTTTTCCAGAGTTTGGTCTGGTGGCTTTCCAGCGAAATCTCTCGACCATCTATAAAGGCATGCGTTAAAATATTGGTTCGCATATCCAAGGCATCACCATCACTTACAAACAAAGTGGCACTTTTACCTACCTCAAGGCTTCCATAATGGGTATCAATACCTAAAATTTTAGCTGTATTCAAAGTGATCATTTGTACGGCAGTTTCTTTATCCAAACCTTGGCCTACCAAATGCCCAGCATAAAAGGGCAGGTTACGGGTATTCATTCGTTCCATTTGTCCTTTGGCATTCAATCCTACCACCAATCCGCCATCGGCCAACAATTTGGGCAATTTATAGGGTAAGTCGTAATCATCGTCATCAGCTCGTGGAGTTGTATGCACACGATTCACCAAAACTGGGATGTTGTGCTTTTTCAAGAATGGAATAATTTTATAAGCTTCATAACCACCTACCAAAATTACCTGAGCGATTCCAGCTTCTTTGGCCATGGTGACACCATCAATGATTTCGCGTTCACCTTGGGCATAGACATAAAGTTTTTTACTGCCACTGAAAAGTCCTTGCATGGCTTCGAACCCTTCATTCTTGGAAGAAGCACTGGCTTTGCCGTAGGCTTTGGCTTCATTTAAGTAGGAGCGTACTTCTTCAGTACGTTCGGCGTATTTATCATCTGGTTTCCAAGCGGGGTCTTCGCCCAACCACCAGCGCCCACGTTTAAAACTGTTGGGCCAACGTAAATGAATACCGTCATCCGTTTTAATGGCAGCATCTTCCCAGTTCCATGCATCCAATTGAACAATGGATGAGGTGCCTGAAATTCTACCTCCTTGTGGTGTTACTTGGGCCAATAAAACTCCATTAGGTCGTAGGGATTCTACCACCTTACTTTCGGCATTATATGCAATGATACTTCTGATGTTAGGAATGAAATCCCCAATTTCATCAAAATCCCGAGTCTGTCTAAGGGCATCCACCTCTCCAAGCCCCAAGGTGCTTACAGGCGCAATAAATCCCGGATAAATATGTTTTCCTGAAGCATTGATCACTCTTCCCTGCGTTGCCGTGGATGCATCGCCCATAGCCGTTATTTTGCCATCATTAAATACGATGACACTGTTTTCTATGGTTTCGCCATTACCAATATGGGCCGTAGCGCCAGTAATACTTATGGTTTCAGATTGTGAAGGAGCTGGGGTTTGTTGAGCCCAAGCGTTTAATCCAACACAAATTACAGTTACTAATACAATGTTTTTAATAATTCTCATGGTCGGATTAATTTATGGTTTCACAATGCATATGAATCTTCGCTTTCTTGCTAGGCGGTTTTGTTTTCCCACCACCGTCTTTTTCAGCGCGCATCAATTTCATCAACTTGTTGCGCTCTTCTTTAATGGCTTGGCGTTTTGCCTTATCGGCTTCCAAGTCGAAGTATACGGCACCATCGATAATGGTCTTTTCGGCCTTGGCATAAACCGAGAGTGGATGGTCTGACCACAACACCAAATCGGCATCTTTCCCCTCTTTTATACTTCCTGTGCGATCATCCAACTCCAAAAGAATAGCAGGATTAATGGTCACCATTTTCCAAGCTTCCTCTTCGCTCATTCCACCATATTTAACTCCTTTGGCAGCTTCTTGGTTCAATCTGCGTGACATTTCATTGTCATCACTGTTTATAGCGGTCACCACTCCTTGGCTGGCCATGATGGCCGCGTTGTAAGGGATGGCGTCGTTCACTTCGTATTTATAGGCCCACCAATCACTAAAGGTAGAGCCTCCCACACCGTGTTCTGCCATTTTATCGGCCAATTTATATCCTTCCAGAATGTGGGTAAATGTTTTGATTCTGAAATCAAACTTTTCTGCCACTTTCATGAGCATATTGATTTCACTTTGCACATAACTGTGGCAACTGATAAAGCGTTCACCGTTTAGGATTTCGGCTAAGACCTCCATTTCTTCATCGTATCGGTAGGGTTGACCACTTTTCTTTTTGGCATCGTATTCCTTGGCTCTATTGAAATAATTAACATAGACCTGTTCCACTCCCATTCGAGTTTGCGGGAAACGAGCAAAACTCTGCCAGTTCGATTGTTTCACATTTTCACCCAAGGCGAATTTTATGAATTTCGGACTGTTGTTTATAACAAGTCCATCAGCATCCTCGCCCCATTTCAACTTCAATATAGCAGAACGTCCCCCAATAGGATTGGCCGAACCATGCAATATTTGCAGTGCTGTTACTCCTCCAGCAAGATTGCGGTATATATCAATATCTTCTGGGTCTACAACATCTTCGATAGTAACCTCCGCTGAAGAGTTATGACCAGCTTCGTTAATGGAGAGTGCTGCAATGTGCGAGTGCTCATCAATAATCCCTGCCGTGAGGTGCTTTCCGGTGGCATCAATTTTTTTGGCACCACCAGCACTTAAGTTCTGGCCAATGGCTACAATCTTTCCATTCTTAACCAATACATCCGTGTTCTCCAAGACCCCGGCATCTTCGCTCGTCCAAACCGTAGCATTTTGGAATAACATATTCTGTGATTGCGGTTTGCTGGTATATCCATACCCCACATTGGGATAGGTAGTGGGCACGATTTCGGGTTTTTCCTTCTTGTCCTTTTCTTTATCGTCTTCTTCATCGGCATCCCCCGTTCTTGTGGCGGTAAATGAACTTTCGGTGCCGTTTGGAAGCACGAGTTTCCCTGAAAATGAATTTCCTGAATTCGGTATTAACGCCGCTGCCGTATGGGTTGTGGTCTTCTCTTCATCAGTAAAAGAAAAAGTGATCCAGTCATTCTTATAACTCGCTTTTGCCTTTAACTTGTTTTCTCCTTGTTTAACTTCTATTTTCGGTTTAGATGCTTCCCCTTTCAGGGTCATTTCATAATTCGTTCCATTGGCCGAAAGTGAATATTTTCCACGGATATCACGTTGGGTCATGTCGTTGATGACATGTTTGTCTCCTTGCACCCAATTTTCATAAAGCGTAGTTTCTTTATCGAAAATGGCACCCGATGTAATCAGGAAATTGGCATATTTTCCTTTGTCCAACGTTCCCAAAACATCACTTTTCCCCAACAACTGGGCAGGTACGGTTGTTAATGCTTCCAACGCTTTGGTTTCAGAAAGACCATGTTTAATGGCTTTCATTAGGTTGGTTTTAAATTCCGACATTTTCTCCAAGTCATGGGTGGTTAGGGAAAAGGTAATACCGTTTTCCGCCAACACTTTGGGATTTGTCGGTTCCTGGTTCCAAGCACGCATGTCTTCCAAAGCAACATATTTGGCTTGATAGGGATCGCTTACATCGAAGGCAGCTGGAAAATCCAAGGGAATGATATACTTGGCCTGAGTCGCTTTTATTTTTTCGATCGCCTCATATTCGTCTCCTCCACCAACAATAACGTAATTCACTCCAAACTGATCACCAATTTTATCGGCTCGTAGATCATTTCCTTTATTACCGGCATAGAAGAAAGGAACCAAATTCTTGTTCTCTATCATGGCTTCCAAGGAACGGTCTTTGGTTTTCGAATTTCCTTTGGCATACCAATCCATGTCACTATACATCTGTCGTAAAAGAGCCATGGAGCCCATAAGTGATGTTGGGTATGACTGCCTACTTGCCACACTCTTGGAAAAGCTGAAAAACTGTCCCGAAGTATCTTCCAATATTCGGTCCTGATCACCTCCCATATCGTTTAACGCCACCAATACTCCTGTTCCTCGCGCAATACCATCCATAAGGTGCGTATTCACCGTACCAAATCCTTGTTTTCTGAACTCTTTGGCTTTTTTCTTGTCGTACTTGAACTTTTCGATTCCATCGGTTTCTGGCATGATATGATCATTCCAATAAAATCCTTCACGGGAAGCATCGTACTGCGGGCCACGCCCGTTGCTTCTTTCGCGTTCGGGCTTTTTTAATCCGAATCCTGAATAGCTTTCAATAAAAGAAGGGTAGATGTGCTTGCCGTCCAGATCTACGATTACGGAGTTCGAAGGAATCGTAATCTTTCTACCAGCGTCCACCACTTTTCCGTTTTGAATAAGCAGCGTTCCTTTTTTAACCACATTGCCCGGGCTAATGTGGAGGGTAGCATTGGTAAAGGCCGTGTAATTATTATTTTCTTCTTTGACACCATCGTTTTTCGGAAAATAGTCTTGGCCATAAGCGAGTCCTGCTATGCTTAAACACAGCAGGAAGAAGAGGGATTTTCTCATTCGTGTATAATTGGTTATTTCTGTTTTAAAGATAGTAAGCTCAACCGGTTTAGTAAGAATGTAACCTTGAGTTTAACACGCTGTTAAGAAAACTTTAAAGGGGGCGGTCTTCGAAATAATTTACAACCAATGCGACCATATAACTATAGCTCATAATCCCTTTGGATTGGTTGTTAGCTTTTAGAAATTGATCCCAGAATAATTTTGAAATATCCTCAAAAGGATTCTCGTAACTTTCCCAGAAATCCCTCATTTCCCTATAGCTTTCCAAAATTCCATAGTTAATGGTAGGTAGTATTTCTTTATAGGTATCCATATCCCTACGGGCAATTTCATTAATGCAATACCGAAGTGCGAAAATGTACCCAGTATATTTTATATAAGGATCATCGTTATGCAATGTTGCCAGAGTAGCGATAAAATTGGCTTCGTTTTCGGCCGCGTACCCTATTTGATGGGCCTGCTCATGACAACTCACCACGGGAAATTTATAGGTTTTTATAAGATTGTTTACCTGGGCCTCACCGGTTAATGGATTGTAATACCCGCTGTATCCCATGTAGGTGAGCCCTAAACTCCAGCCACTTTTTTTAATGCTTTTGGGTGAATAATGAAGGTTTGGGTATTCCTCCTCTAGGTTTTTATACCCTTCTACCGATTTCTCGAAAATTTCCTGTTGGGTATACGGCAGGTCGATTTTGGTGCTGTCGGCATATCCCAAAGTTCGATGAAGTTCATTGGACTTGGCAATAAGGCGTTCTGTGGTTTCCACCAATTCTTCTGTAGTGTAATCGCGATCCAGTTCCAAGGTTTTGTGCAACGGTGTTCGCAAATAATTAAGCCCCCACATAAGATTGAATACCATATAAATGATGGACAGGGAGGCCATAATATCAACTACGAACAACACAGGCTCGCTTCGTATCCTACGGATGTTCTTGTAGATCCACCGTATCAGCAATATGATGAGTAGTAGGTACAAAATGTCACCTATCGAAAATGGAATCCACCCGAATAGGGTTCGGGAAATTTTCGACAGTAAAGGGTAAATGCCCTGACTATAATATTTTTCTATAAATTCTGGAAAGTTCCTCAAGATGAGGAGCGAAAAATATTGAACGGGGAGTAATAGGGCTAAAATTACTTTGGTTCTTTTCCGCATGAATCAAAAGTACATGAATTTTTTTCAATTTGAAGTTAATAATTACATAATGAAAAAAAACAGGGACTAACACCGTGCTTCCTGAAGTAAAGCTATATTTTTGAATAAAATTTTGAAAAAATTATGAGTGAAGCTGTTAGAGCCCTAGAACCCAAAGCCCTTTGGAATCATTTTGCCGATTTAAACGCCGTACCCCGTGCTTCTAAAAAAGAGGAAAGAGTCATTCAGTTTATGAAGGACTTCGGATCCAGTTTAGGATTGGAGACTATTGAAGACGAAGTGGGTAATGTCATTATCCGCAAACCCGCCACTCCCGGAATGGAAGACCGAACCCCCATTGTGATGCAGTCTCACTTAGACATGGTACATCAAAAAAACAATGATACGGTTTTCGATTTCGATACCATGGGCATCGATATGTTTATCGATGGGGATTGGGTAAAAGCCAATGGAACCACACTTGGAGCCGATAATGGATTGGGCGTAGCTACCATTATGGCCGTGCTAGCCAGTGAAAATTTAGCTCACCCCGATTTGGAAGCCTTGTTTACCATCGATGAGGAGACGGGAATGACGGGTGCTATGGGACTCAAAGGGGGCCTGCTTAAAGGTGGGATTCTACTCAACTTGGATACAGAAGAGGACGACGAGATTGGCGTAGGTTGTGCCGGAGGTGTCGATGTCACTGCT
>JAHQVM010000026.1 GCA_019634365.1 Flavobacteriaceae bacterium
CAAGCTGCTCAAGCAGATCAGCCCGCTGGGGCCCGGATGGGACGGTACCTACAACGGGAACCCATTACCTTCCAGCGACTACTGGTTCAGGGTAGAATATATTGAAGATGAAAGGGCTCGAGAATTTACGGGGCACTTTACCCTGAAAAGATAAAACCCACACAAAACCAAATAAAAAAAGCTCCCGAAAGGGAGCTTTTTACTGTTTAGGGATATAGTTATAATTCTATACCCAATGTAAATAGGAAATTGGAATAAACAGTATCAATAGCGGCAGTATTGGTTAACCCTATCTGATATAATGATGGGTTGCTGCTTTGTTCGGTTCGGGTGTAGGCTAGATCGAAGTGATAATTTCCAAAATTATATCCCAATCCCAAAGAAAAGCCTTCTCGTTCCCCTACAGAGGTTTCATTGTTGAATGGACTTTCTTCAAAACTGAGTCCACCGCGCAAGCTCAAACCTTCAATACGATATTCACCACCAATCCGATAGGTCGATGCCCCTTTTAATGTAGTGTCTATAAGGGCGTTTTCAGCACTAAAGAATGCATCATTTTTTGGGCTAAAGGTGATGTTCGAGTAGTCTTTATAAGAATAATCAAAGCTAATCAAGCCCTGTCCGCCAAATACGTATGCAGCACTTGCACCAATTCTTCCTGGGGTCCGAAGGTTGTAATCTTCAAATACATTCAAAACTTGAGGATTAACAATTTCTGTAAGGGTTTGTCCGTCAGATACCCTCTGTGTTTCTAGATACTGAGTGGTCTCTTCTGAAATGATATACCATGTAGGCGTATCATAGGTAAGTCCCACACGGAACTCTTCTGTAAGTTTAGCAATGGCTCCCAGTTGGGCAGAAAAGCCAGCTCCAGAGGTGGATAAGTTGTTTTCGAATTCAATTAATTTCACATTGCTGTTGGAATTGGAGTTTAATTCAGAAATGAAGGTGCTTTGATCGTAATCGATGGTGTGCGAATTCAAATTGATTCCGAAATACAGATTTTCTTCATATTGTGCTCCTAGATTGAAGGTCACCTTAGCATTGCTTCCACTGGAAACCAAATAGTATTCTTGATCATAATTGCCAGAACCAAAATTAGAAGTGTATTGGGTATTTCCAGGAGCAATTTCAACAGGATCAAAAATGAAACCTTGATATCCCAAAAAAGCATTTTGTGCACGGACACCTTCAGTTTCACCAAGGAAGGCATAAAGATCTGAAATACTTTCTCCACTCTGTAAATCCAGTAGTTGTAGTTCAATCCCTTGGGCTTGCTGCAAAAAGAAACTCCCTACCGAATTATTTGCGATTCCTTTTACAAAAAGGTCGTTATCGTAATTTCGGTTTAGGTTGTAATTAACCGCTAGGGTAAATTTTCTCCATGGTGAATCATTGTAATCGTTATAGAAAACGAATACACCTCCTCCTTGACTAATGTTGACATCGGTATCTGCAGCAAAAGCTGAAGTGCCAAAATATACACTGCTATTCTCCACATCATTGAACGACGCTGTGATGGAACCTTTGTTGTTTAGAAACACCGCGCTTCCCGCAGGATTTACTGCGACGGCAGATAAGTCACCGCCAAGGGCGCCAAACGCACCACTCATTGCTTGAAACCGAGCGGTTCCTCCTTCTGTGTCTACTGTATAGCGCAAACCATCGGTAAGATTCTGAGCCATGAGGGTAGAAGCTATGGTGGCAAAAATGCTAGCTAAAATTATCTTTTTCATAGTAAGGTTTTTTTGTATTTGGACATAGAAAACCCACATTCATGTTCTTTTGAAACACAAATGCGATGATTTTCTATCGTATGTTTAATGATTATCCACGACCGCGTCTTCCTCCACCTCTGGAGCCACCGCCTCTATATCCTGAGCTTCTACCGGATGAAGGTCTTGAATAGCTGGGTCTTGAAGACCGTGCCGGGCGAGTACTTCTTGTATTTGGCCGTGTAGAACGCGTATTGGGTCGGGTTGAACGTGTATTGGGTCTAGTGGAACGGGTATTAGGTCTTGTGGAGCGCGTATTGGGTCGGGTAGACCTTGTATTAGCCCTTCTGGTACTTCTAGTGCCGCTTCTGGTGTTGGTTCTGGAATCACGTCCAACAGAATTCCTTGAAGATCTTCTTGCGGCTTCGGATCTAGAATACGTACTTCTGCTGCGACTATTGCTGGCAATACTAGATCGTCCTCTGTTCAGGGAATTTCCTCTTAGGTAATTGTAATTGCTGCGACCGCGATTGTGTGCATTAGCATATCCGTAACCGTAATGTCCTCTGTAGTAAGGGTTGTATATTCCTGCATAACCTCCATAAAAGGGTGAGCACCAAGGATTGTAGAATCCTCCCCAGCCCCAGCCAAGGCCCCAGCCTCCGCCATAGAAGCCGCCCCAGCCCCATCCGAGCCATGGTCGATTCCAACCCCAGCCCCAGCCGGCGTTCCAACCCCATCCTGGATTCCAACCCCAGCCCCATCCGGGACCCCATCCTGCATTCCAGCCCCATCCGCCAGTGTTGTATACATTTACTACGATATCGTCGTTATTGCTGCCCCATGCTCCATATTGTTCTTCATAAGTGGGTTCTTCAATAACGATATTTCCGTCATCATCCAATGTTTCGGTAGTGGTATAGGATTCAATATCCGTAAAAACCAGGTTCTCGTCCACGGGAATGTCGTCCAACTCCTGACTTTTCGTGTTGAAGTATTGCTGGTAATAATTGCTCTTCGAATTGTTGGGTTCTTCTTCCACAGCAACTTCAGAGGTGCCAGAGGAATAGATACCATCGGTTTCAGATACATGTCGATAAGAACTACAGCTAGAAACCAATAAGCCAATAAAAGCCAAGGCACCTAACTGCATGATATTTTTGGAGGAGGGTATTTTGATACGCATATCGCAGTGTTTAAAATTGTTGGACATTATAAAAATAACTAGTTTTGCCGAAAACTAATAATATTTAACAAGGTCACAATTTTTGTGCCAAAAAACCAATTATGGCGAAAAATTTAACATCGCGTTCCGAGGACTATTCAAAATGGTATAATGAACTGGTAATCAAGGCGGATTTAGCCGAAAATTCTGGTGTAAGAGGGTGCATGGTTATTAAGCCTTACGGTTTTGCTATCTGGGAGAAGATGCAAGCAGAATTGGACAGGATGTTTAAGGAAACCGGTCACCAAAATGCCTATTTCCCACTTTTTATCCCAAAATCATACTTCAGTAAAGAGGCAAGTCACGTAGATGGTTTTGCTAAGGAATGTGCTGTGGTGACCCATTATCGATTGAAGAACGATGAAAATGGAAATGGGATTGTTGTAGATCCGGATGCCAAATTGGAAGAGGAGTTGATTGTTCGACCTACTTCAGAAACCATAATTTGGGATACCTACCGGAAATGGATCCAATCCTATCGGGATCTTCCTATCCTGGTGAACCAATGGGCCAATGTGGTGCGTTGGGAAATGCGTACCCGTTTGTTTCTGAGAACCGCAGAGTTTTTGTGGCAGGAAGGTCACACCGCTCATGCCACAGAAGCTGAAGCAATTGCAGAGGCGGAGCAAATGATGCATGTGTATGCAGATTTTGTTGAGAACTATATGGCGGTCCCAGTGATTAAAGGGTTAAAATCGGAAAGTGAGCGTTTTGCTGGCGCACTTGAAACCTATTGCATAGAAGCGCTTATGCAGGATGGTAAGGCGTTGCAGGCAGGTACTTCTCATTTCCTGGGGCAGAACTTTGCCAAGGCATTTGATGTTAAATTTGCTGATAAGGAAGGAAAATTGGATTATGTGTGGGCAACTTCTTGGGGTGTATCGACTCGACTTATGGGGGCGCTTATAATGACTCACAGTGACGATAATGGATTGGTGCTGCCTCCAAATTTGGCTCCCGATCAGGTGGTTATTGTGCCGATATATAGAAATGAAGAACAGCTTGCAGCAGCAAGTGAAGTAGCGAATAAGCTTATGGCAGAATTGCGTTCTAAGGGAATCCGTGTTAAATTCGACAATAGGGATACGCACAAGCCAGGTTGGAAATTCAACGAGTATGAGCTTAAAGGTGTGCCCGTAAGGATTGCGATCGGCCCCAAGGATGTTGAAAATGGAACTGTGGAGATTGCAAGAAGGGATACCTTGAGCAAAGAATTGATTGCTGTGGAGGATGCCAGTGCCTATATCTCAAACCTAATGGATGAGATTCAGAAGAACCTATATACCAAAGCTGTAAGCTTTAGGGAAGAGAATACCACAACGGTTTCTTCCTATGATGAATTCAAAGAAGTCTTAGAAGAAAAAGGTGGATTCATAAGTGCACATTGGGATGGTACATCAGAAACCGAAGAACGCATAAAAAAGGAAACCAAGGCAACGATTCGGTGCATTCCTTTAGATGATGACAATGCTCCGGGAGTCTGTATGGTTACTGGAAAACCAAGCGCCAGAAAAGTATTGTTTGCCAAGGCCTATTAATTTTTTTTGAAAAAAATAAAAAGGTGCTTGCTGCATTAAAAAATAGTTGTATTTTTGCATCCGCAATTTGAAACAATTGGCCCATTCGTCTAGTGGTTAGGACGCAAGGTTTTCATCCTTGAAACAGGAGTTCGATTCTCCTATGGGCTACAAAATTTACTAAGAAAGAGATTATGGCAAATCATAAATCGGCTTTAAAAAGAATTAGAAGTAACGAAACCAAGCGTCTTCGTAACCGTTACCAGCACAAAACGACTCGTAACGCAATGAAGAAGTTACGTGAAACAACGGATAAGAAAGAAGCAGAAGAATTGTTTCCGAAAGTGGTTTCTATGTTGGATAGATTGGCAAAGAATAACGTTATTCATGCTAACAAAGCAGCTAATTTGAAGTCAGGACTGGCGAAGCACGTAGCAGCTTTGTAATTAGAGTTTATACAGTTTATATAAAACCAAGCTCCCTTTTCGAGGGAGCTTTTTTTATGTGGCTCTTATTCATTGATAAGTTTGGAAGCGTTCTGTAATAGTGTTATTCTAATAGATCTAAAAGCATCCAGTAACTCATCGTCTTCATAAATGCTGGTGTTGAAGAAAATAATGATCCCCATATTTCCGGAAGTGGTAAATAGGGTATAGGTAAATATTCCGGGGTCAGCACCGTTCATTCCTATATTATCGCCTTCTGAATTAACATCCCACATAAATCCTTCGGTGGATTCAAAATTTCCTTCGGGGAAGTTTTCAGTCGTGAGTTGATTGCTCATCATTTTTTTATAGGAGGCCTCCTTGAGTTGAGTGCCTTCGCCATTTAATCCCTTGATCATTTCAATAAGGTATAAGCTGTAATCATTCACATTGGTGATGAGTCCTCCGTCGGGATAGGTGATTAATTGATAGTGTGGGATTTTCAATCCGTTGGAAAGGTATAAGGAAGCAAGTTGTTCTTTGGGCGCCTGCTCCACATACCATTGGGTGCTATCCATCCCCAATGGGTTCCAAAGTACTTCATGGGTGTAGTCGGCAAAGGAGGTCCGGGTGATTTCTTCAATGATAAAGGCTAAAAGGGTCGCTCCAATATTGGTGTACTCGTAGGAATGTCCCGGTGGAACCTCCAGAAAGTTGCTGGAGGCGTACCACTTTCCTTCAGGGCAATAGGTGTTTTTCAGAAATTGGTACATGGACATAGCCGTATTTTTTCGATAAATTTCGAAATAAGGAGCATAGTCCTCCGGGAGTTGTTCGTCCTTAAAATTTATAGGGCCTTTAAACAGGTAACTGTTTTCAATCACCATGCTTTCTTCACCATCGGTTAGGCTGGAGGTGTGTGTTGCCAGATGTTTTATCTTGATTTCCCGGTCAGGGAATTTGGGATGTTGAATTTCGAAGGGCAAATATTTGTTTATAGGGTCTTCGAGGGATATTTTGTTTTCCTCCAATAACTTCATCAATGCAAATGCAATGGAAGTTTTGGTATTCGATCCTATATTTAGGAGTGTTTTATCTGTAAAAGGGGTTTTCTTCTCAATATCGGCATACCCGAAACCATGTTGATAAAGCACCGCTTCCTTACTTACTATGGAGACGGCAAACCCAGGGATTTTGTTTTCCTCAGCTATCTCTTGCAGCGTATGTGTAATGGTATCTGATACTTGTTGGGAATAGGCCTGAAGCACACTAAAGCAGCATACAACCCATAAAAGCAAATGTTTCATTCTGAAAAATCGTTGGTTCCTTTCAAAGACGACGAAAAAGTCGGAAAGTTTCAATGGGATGCTGGTTTCGAAACCGAATTCGGAACCAAACTGCTGAAATCACCCCCATTACGCGCAATGTCTCGCACAATAGAAGACGAAATGTGCGAATCGCCTGGTGAACTAATCACAAAAATACTTTCGATCCCTGCATACTTTGCATTGGTCTGAGCGATGGATTTTTCGTAGGAAAAGTCAAGGGCATTCCTCAGCCCCCGTAAGATGAACTCTGCTCCAACACTTCTGCAGAATTCAACGGTTAATCCGGTGTAGGTGGCAATTTTTATTTTAGGGTTGTCGGAAAAGGTTTTCTCCAAAAAACCTTTTCTTTCATCCAGGCTCCACATGTATTTCTTGGCCGCATTTTCGCCAATGGCAACTACGATTTCATCGAATAAGGGTAGGGCTCTTTCAATAATATCTACATGTCCTAAAGTAATGGGGTCGAAGGATCCTGGGAAAACGGCACGTCTTGTACTCACTTCACTGAAGTTTTAATGAAATACTAAGGTAATGATAAATTACCATACGCAACATGCTATAGTTGTAGACGCTCCTCGATGAGAATGCCGAAAAACGCTCCCAATGTCATCCCGGCCTCCCTGGCTTGCTTGGGAATGATACTCTCTTTGGAAAGTCCGGGGGTGGTATTGATTTCGATGAAATAGGGGATTCCATTTTGTATGATGAAATCCGTTCGGGTGACTCCGTGCATATTGAGTAACTCGTAAATACGTTGGGTTTCCTTTTGTACAGCGACCGTTTCTTCTTTGGAGATACGAGCAGGCGTGATCTCTTCGCTTTTTCCCAGATACTTGGCTTCATAATCGAAGAACTCGTTTTCTGAAACGATCTCCGTAGGGGAAAGTACTTCAATAGTACCTTTATTGCGGTAAGCACCCACGGAAACCTCGGTTCCTGCCAATTCGGATTCTATGATGATTTCGAAATCTTCTTTGTAGGCTTCTTCAATAGCAGGAATTAGCTGTTCTTCTTCAGTAACACGGCTTACCCCAAAACTGGAACCAGCTCTATTGGGCTTTACAAAGCAGGGAAGTCCCACCTTTGTAATGATTTCGGCCGTATTTATTTCCATTCCTTTGGTGTGGTAAAACGAATCTGCGCATTGAATTCCAAATCCTTTTAAAACGGTAAGGCAATCTCTTTTGTTAAATGAAAGTGCCGCTTGATAAAACCCTGTACTGGTTTGCGGTATCCCCAAAAGTTCAAAATACGCGGCCAGATAACCATCTTCTCCGGGGGTTCCATGAACTGTGTTAAACACCACATCGGGGCGTATGGTTTTGGAGCCATCGCTAAAACTAAAGGTCCCTTTGTCTACGGGATGCTTTGTGCCATCTGGGTGAACGTAATTCCAACCTTTTTCGAAAATATGAATGGGATAAACCACGTAGGACTCAGGATCCAAGGATTCGCAAACGACTTCACCACTTTGAAGGGAGATATCGTATTCGCTGGAATAACCGCCCATAATTACGGCCACATGTTTTTTACTCATAAGAAAAAGTTCACTCGTGCGTTAACAAAAATATCACTTATACACATAAACGTACTAAATTTACGTTTACTATTTTTGTGGACTAACCTAGCGTATATGACATTTATTAAATTCCTATTCACCAAAACTTTCCTGAAACAGTTGGGATTGGCCCTTGTTGCACTTTTCCTATTGTCATTCGTAATTCTGTGGTGGTTAAAGATGTCGACCAATCATGGTCAAAAAATTGAAGTGCCGGATTTGGCGAGGATGACATTGTCCGAGGCCGAAACCGCTCTGGATGAAGCAGATCTTCGTTATGAAATAATGGACTCCATTAGTTATAATCCGAATTTCCCCTATCAAACCGTTATTGAGCAATTGCCGCAGGCAGGAAAATTCGTGAAGGAAGATCGGAAAATATATATTTCATTGAACCGATCGGGATACCCTATGATTACCGTTCCCGAAGTAGTGGGTAAAACCAGAAGACAAGCAGAACCTACACTTTTGGCCGTTGGCTTTAAAATTGGAACCATAGATTATAGGAGATATATTGCCAAGGATGAGGTGTTGGAAATACGTCACAATGGCAAACGGATTCGCCCCGGAGATAAGGTGCGCAAAACTTCTGTGATCGATTTGGTGCTGGGAGACGGAGAAGGCGGACTTAATCGAGAAGCCGTGGATAGTGCGAATAAAGAACAGGATGTAAACGATCCCGATAACCAAGCTGAAGCGGATGGAGGGAACTAATGATGCGGGATTTCCTGAAGAGGATAATGACGAATTATACGAGCATTTCAGGTTTGTAGCAGACAAAGGGCAACAACCCTTACGCGTGGATAAATACCTCATGAACAAGATTGAGAATGCCACGCGAAACAGAATTCAAAAAGCTGCCAAGGATGGGAATATTTATGTAAATGATGTTCCTGTAAAATCCAATTACAAAGTAAAATCCAATGATGTGGTGCGGGTATTATTTGCACATCCGCCCTATGAATTCCTGTTGGTTCCAGAGGATATTCCTGTCGATATTGTGTATGAAGATAATGAAGTCCTTGTGGTGAATAAACCTGCAGGGATGGTTGTCCATCCTGGTCATGGCAATTACAGTGGTACGCTCATTAATGCCTTGACTTTTCACTTCGAAAACTTACCCAATAACAGCAATGACAGACCTGGGTTGGTGCACCGCATCGATAAGGATACCAGCGGATTGTTGGTAGTGGCGAAAACGGAGCATGCGATGACACATCTTTCAAAACAGTTTTTCGATAAGACCACAGAACGCGAATATGTGGCGCTCGTTTGGGGTAATGTCGAAGAAGAAGAAGGCACAATTGAAGGAAACATTGGAAGGCATCCCAAGAACAGATTGCAGAATACGGTTTTTGTTGGCGACGAATCCGAAAAGGGAAAACCTGCCGTTACCCATTATAAAGTATTGGAACCCTTGGGATATGTAACCCTGGTTTCTTGTAGGTTAGAGACAGGACGAACCCATCAGATTCGGGTGCACATGAAACACATAGGCCATACCTTGTTTAATGATGAGCGTTATGGCGGCGAAAAGATTTTAAAGGGAACCGCTTTTTCCAAGTACAAACAGTTTGTAGAAAATTGCTTCAAAGTGTTGCCGCGACAAGCTTTGCATGCCCGAACCTTGGGCTTCGAACATCCTACCTCAGGCAAGATGCTTCGATTTGAAGCCCCTATTCCCGACGATATGGAAGATTGTCTGGATCGCTGGCGGAATTACTCCAAGCATGTAAAGGAATAGTTTTTCTTTATTCCAGAATTATCCTAAAAGATAGAACCCCTTTCCCGGCATTGCAATTCTTCTTATTTTTACTGAAAAGTAGCACCCATGAAAATTGTCATTTCACCAGCGAAATCATTGGATTTTGAAAGAGAATTACCCACACCTTTATATACAGAAGGATGTTTCCTTGCCGAAGCAGAACGACTTAATAAATTACTGAAGAAGAAGTCGGCACGGAGTCTTTCAAAACTCATGAGTATTTCCGATAATCTGGGTCGCTTAAATTACGAACGCAATCAGGAATGGAGTTTGCCTTTCACCTCAGAAAATGCACGACCTTCCGTATATGCTTTTAGTGGGGATGTGTACCGCGGGCTCGATGTATATACCTTGCCAGAAGCCAAGATAGAGCGCCTTCAAAATACATTACGAATAATTTCAGGTTTGTACGGAATATTAAAACCGTTGGATTTAATACAGCCCTATCGCTTGGAAATGGGAACTAAATTCCCGGTAGGCGTAAAAAAGAATCTTTACGAATTTTGGAAGAAAAAAATAACCAAAGTGCTCAACGACGAATTGCAAGAAGGAGAGTTGTTCGTAAACTTGGCAAGTAATGAATATTTCAAGGCGATAGATTCCAAAGCGTTGAAAGCTGAAGTCATAACGCCAGTATTTAAGGATCTGAAAAACTGTGAGTACAAAACCATTATGACCTTTGCAAAATTGGCCAGGGGTTATATGACCCGCTATATTATAGATACCGATGCTAAGACCTTGGATGATCTTAAGGGATTCAACTACGAAGGATATGGTTTCAGCGAAGCAATGTCATCTGGAAACGAACTGGTATTTATCCGTTAGTGTTTCACCATACCCATCCATACGCACCTTATATTCCTGAAGGAAGCACAAAACTAATTGTTGGAACATTGCCACCCCCGCGATTTACTACTCGTGAGTTTAAACCTGGTGATGTAGATTTCTGTTACGGAAGCCGGGACGGCCAGTTATGGCCAATCCTTAATCGTATTTTCGATTTGGATCTCAATTTCGAAACCACGCAGGAAGCCATCGATGAGCGTAAAAGTTTCTTGAAACGAACCGGAATCGGGATTTGTGATATTGTCGATATGGCACGACGTGAAAAAATCGATGCCAGCGATTTGGGCATGCAGCAGGTCGAGCTCAGGGATCTCATTAAGATTCTAGGGGATCATATTTCGGTGACTACCTTGCTATTTATGGGCGGCAATAGCAAAAATGGGCCCGAATATTTCTTCAGAAAACTTATCAAAAAGTATGGGTTAAGCTACGAAGTGGTTTCACCGGTCGTGCCAAGAGTGCATGCATTTACATTGCCCAATTCCCATCGGCAGATTAAAACCGTTTCATTAACTGCACCCAGCGGTGCGGCCAATCGGGCCGTAGGAAGTTTGCAGTCCTATAAAGACCTCAAAGCCAAGAATCCGGAAATGAATACGATCGATTTTCGAGTGCTTCAGTACCGCCCTTATTTTCGTTCTTAGGTAGGAAGGCTCATGGGGTTTAATCAGGATGGGGCTAATTTTTGGTCAATATTTTTTTGAAGAAGGAAACTTTCCTATTTTCACCCTTTAAATCTTCAAATACCAACCCCTTTTATGCAAACCTATTACCAAGAACGAAAAGGTAAAAAAGGAATTATTTTAAATTGTTCAAGTCGAGTATTATGGTTCCTTACTATGTTGTGGATGGTGTCGGCGTGCCAGTCTGATAAACCTTCTAAACCCGAATATAGCGGTCCGTTATTCGAGCTGGTAGATCCTGCCAGTAGCGGTGTTAATTTTACCAATACACTTCCAGGGGAAACGCCTTCTATGAACGTGATCACCTATCAATACCTACACAATGGAGCAGGGGTTTCTGTGGGGGACATTAACAACGATGGGCTACCAGACCTGTATTTCAACATGAATTTCGGAGACAATAAACTCTATTTGAACAAGGGGAACTTTGTGTTCGAAGACATTACGCAACGTGCCAATGCCAAAGGAAATTGGGGCTGGTCCACGGGCTGTACTATGGTGGATATTAACGGTGACGGTTTTTTAGATATCTATATCAGTAAAAGTGGTGATGTCCCTGCAGATAAAAGAATGAACGAATTGCTCATAAACAACGGCAACCTAACGTTTACAGAACAAGCCCAGGCGTACGGTTTAGCCGATAAGGGTTACAGCAATCAAGCTGCTTTTTTCGATTATGATAAGGATGGCGATCTGGATATGTATTTGCTGAACCATCCCAAAGAACCGGTTTTGGATAAGGACCGGGAAGCCTTCTTAAAAAATCCGTATGTAAACGATAAGCTTTATAAAAATGTAAATGGCAAGTTTGTAGATGTTGGAAGATCTGCCGGGATGGTATGGAGTGGTATCGGTTATGGGTTGAGTGTTTCGGTGGGGGATTTGAACAACGACGGTTGGCCAGACCTCTATGTTTGCAATGACTATATCGAGAATGATTATTTATACATCAACAATCAAGATGGGACTTTTTCCGAATCCATTCAGGAAAGTGCAAGGCATATTTCCAATTTCTCCATGGGTTCCGATATGGCCGATTTCAACAACGACGGTTTTCTGGATATCATGGTAATGGATATGGTGGCAGAGGACAATTATCGTATAAAAACGAATATGTCTGGCATGAGCACCGAGCGCTTTTACCAAGCTGTTGAAGATGGGTATCACCACCAATATATGATGAACACCTTACAGATGAACAACGGGAACGGAACTTTTAGTGAGGTGGCCCAAATGGCAGGCCTATCCAGTACAGATTGGAGTTGGGCGCCCTTGTGGGGCGATTTCGATAACGATGGAAAACAAGATCTTTTGGTCACCAATGGTTTGCGAAAGGAAGCTAGGAATAATGATTTCGTAAGTAAGAAAAGAAAACTGCTGGAGGCCATGCAGCAGGATGAAGGGAATGATGTCACTTTTATTCAGGAAATCCTAAAGGAGATGCCCGAAAAAAAGATACCCAATTACATTTTTAAGAACGAAGGGGATATTCAGTTTTCGAATAAGCAACAAGAATGGGGAATATATCATGATTCTTGGTCCAATGGTGCAGCGTATGCCGATTTGGATAATGATGGCGATTTAGACCTCGTGATTTCCAATGTAGATGCACCCGCATTTATTTATAGGAATAACAAGGAAAAAATGAATCAAGGGAATTACCTGAAAATAAAATTGAAAGGAAACAACGGAAATTCTTCAGGTTTGGGGTCCCGTATTATTGTAAAGTCCGGAGATGAAATTCAGATGAAAGAGCATTACTTAAACCGAGGTTATCTTTCTTCCGTAGAAGATAATATTCACTTCGGTCTCGGAACCCATGAAAAGGTGGATTCCCTTTGGGTGCAATGGCCGGATAATACCAAACAATTGCTCACAAACGTAAACGTCAATCAAACGCTTGCGGTTGCCTACGAAGGTAATGCCGTAGCAGCAGCAGATCCTTTCGAGGCAGAAAAGAACCATGCCTATTTTAAGGAAGAAACTCAGAAAGTAGGATTGAATTATACCCATATCGAGAATCAATTCAACGATTTTGAAAGGGAAATTTTATTGCCACACAAATTATCTACTTTGGGGCCAGCCATGGCGGTGGGGGATGTAAATGGGGATTCCTTGGAAGATTTCTACATAGGTGGAGCGAAGGGGCAAAGCGGGATACTATACCTACAGGATGAAAACGGAGGATTTGTCGAAAATCTCCAAGGTGCTTGGAAACAGGATAAGGGAAGTGAAGATGTATCGGCCTTGTTCTTTGACGCCGATTCGGACGGTGATCAGGACCTTTATGTGGTTAGTGGCGGAAACGAATTCGCCCAGAATGCTTCCGCGTTGCAAGACCGATTGTATATAAACGATGGGAAAGGGAACTTTCAGAAAAAACGAAAGGCAATACCGGCTATGCTTACGAGCGGTGGTTGCGTGACGGCATCAGATTTTGATGGTGATGGAGATCAAGATCTTTTTGTGGGAGGCAGGGTAGTCCCGGGAGCTTATCCCAAAGCACCTCGAAGTTATTTGCTTCAGAATGAATCTGGAACCTTTACTGATATCACGGAATCTATGGCGCCAGATCTAATGCATGCAGGTTTGGTTACCAGTGCCCAATGGGTGGATTATGATAGTGATGGGAAGCAAGATTTAATGGTTGCTGGCGAATGGATGCCCATTACGGTGTATAAGAACCAAGGGGATCGTTTTGAAAATATGACCGAAAACTTGGGCTTGGAAAACTCCCAAGGATGGTGGTATTCCTTGGCGGCCGGGGATTTCGATAAAGATGGTGATTTGGATTTCATGGCTGGGAACCTTGGATTGAATTACAAGTACGAAGCTACCGAAAGCACTCCGTTTGAAGTCTATTTCGATGATTTCGACAACAATAATACAGGAGACATTGTGCTTACCTATGAAGAAGATGGTAGTCGTTATCCACTTCGTGGGAGAGAGTGTTCCTCCCAGCAAATGCCCTTTATCAAAGAGAAGTTTGGCACCTATGATGAATTTGCCAAAGCTGATATTGGTACCGTATTGGGCGAAGACAAATTAAAGAATGCGTTACACTTGCAAGCCAAAACTTTCGAAACCGTATTTATTGAAAATACAGGCGATACTGCTTGGCGTATGAGCCCCTTGCCAAGGGATGTGCAACTTTCTTCTGTGCATGGGATTGTAGTGAAGGATGTGAACCAAGATGGAAATTTGGATGCCATCCTAGCAGGAAACCTTTATAACTCCGAAGTAGAAACACCAAGAAATGATGCTGGAAATGGCTGTTTGCTATTGGGGGATGGTCTTGGAGGATTCACATCCATGTCTTCAAATGCTTCTGGCTTGTTTGCGCCTTACAATGTGAAGGATCTTCAAGTGGTTGAAATTCAAGATAATCCATGTCTCGTAGTGGTGAATAATGGAGGTGATTTACAGTTTTTTTCCCTCTTATAATTCTTGGGAATTTCAAGTATATCATTTTATTTTATTATTGCTTCATAAACCCAGTAATACTCTGGGTTTACCGCGTTAACACCCTATGTCTTTTTAACAAATAAAAACGCTTTTAATCGATGAAATATGCATTTCATCCATAGGTTTTGGAATTTGTTTTGATTATTTTGTGTAAGCAACAAATTATAGTATTTTTAAAAATTAACTTTAATTAAATTTCAAATTTACATTATGAAAAAAATTACCTTAGCCTTAGTTGCTGTGGCTGTCATGTGCTTCACATGGCAGGTACAAGCACAAACTGAGATACCGCAGGCGGATGCTACGCTTACTGCCGGTGTCGACTTTGTGGATGGGGACATCTACACCGATTCGGGAGGTTCAACTGGTTCTTACCTCAACGATGAACTTTCCACGATCAATTTTGTCGCTAATGCTGGTGAACAATTGATTTTTACTTTTACTGCTTTTGAAGTGGAAGCTTCTGGTGGTGGAGGGGGTCAATGTTGGGACAATCTTACCGTAACCGGAGATACCGGTGGCTTTGATGGCACCTATGCAGGAGATACCTTCGATGCAGGTGCAGGATTGGTTTGTATGGATGCAACCGATGGAGCAGGTAACCCAACTTTGGGGCCATTTACCTCTTCGGATGGTGGTACGCTTAGTTTCCTTTTCGATTCAGACGGCTCTGTTACTCAATCGGGTTGGGAAGCTACTATTACTGTAATGGCTTTATTGGGAGACCCACCAGTAATGACTTGCCCAATGGATGTAACCACGACAGCGAGTACTGGTACTTGTGGAGCTATTGTAGCATTCCCTCCACCATTGGTTACAGATCCTGATGGAGACTTGGATACGGTAGTACAAACTGCTGGCCCCATGAGTGGGGAAGAATTCCCTGTGGGAACTACCGTGGTTGAATTTACTGCTACCGACTTAGCTGGGAATTCATCTACTTGTTCCTTTAATGTTACCGTGACCGATGATGAAGACCCAATGGCTGTTTGTATGGACATCACCGTACAATTGGATGCCAATGGAGAATACGTATTGACACCTGGAGAGATCGATGGAGGTAGTACCGATAACTGTGGTATTGCTTCACTGGAGATTGCTGGGACACCAAGTCCATTCCCTGCAGGATTGTACGCTATGTTCCCATGGCAGGCGGATAACAATATAGCCCGTTACGACTACAATGTATCCACCGATGCCATTGCTTTGGTGGACAACCCATACGCAAGTAGTGGTTTGGATACGAACTACGCATTGGACAAGAACCCAGCGAATGGTATGGTTTACATTCTTGGGGATTCTCCTTCAACAGGGAATAGAGCCCTGTTTACGTACGACTTGGTTGCGGGAAGTACTATGGCCGAATTAGGGGATGTGGTTTCCTCGGGAGGACTTACCAATCCTAATTCCATGGCGTTTGGAAACGATGGTACCCTATATGTTTCGTATGGTGATGGAACTATAGAAACACTCGATGTAGGTACTATGACTTCTAGTGCTTTTGCGACACCACCGCAAAACGGTGGAGGTATCGGATTAACATATGATAGCGACGGCGATCGATTGATCTACTCCAATAACAATTTTGGAACGGGCGAGAATGATATTTATGCTATAGATACCAGTGGAACCGATACATTACTGTTCTCCTTCACCGTTCCTACCTGTGGATCTGCTCAGGCGATGGAATATGTTGGCGGTGGAAAAGTTGTGGCTTCTACTACTTTCGGATGTTCTACGATTTATACTTTCGATTTAGCGACGGGAACTCCAACGGTTCTATTGAATCCTGATGGATTCTTCGATAATATCAAAGCATTGTTGTTCGATCCGGGTCTTGTGCCAATGTCAGACCTTTTATTGACTTGTGCTGATGTGGGAACCAATACTGTTACATTAGTGGTTACCGACGACAGTGGGAACCAAGCTACTTGTGAAGCCATGGTAACGGTAGAAGATGTAACCGCTCCCGTGATTACTTGTATCGGTGAGCCTGCTATCTTTAGCTATCTTCAAGAATTCGAATCTTCTTCACTTCCTATGAACTGGTCTACTGAAGTAGTGAGTGGAGGTTTCGACTGGACGTTCGGTAGTGGAGATATGCCAATTGGTGGAGATTTCGCTAGCAACGCTGCCATCTTTGATGACGATGCGATTGGATCTGGAGAATTGGACAACACAGTTCGTTTGATCTCCCCGGTATTTGATCTAGATGGTGCTATTGTTGCCAACCTTTCTTTCGAATATGCATTGCAGGATTTTGCCGGATCCGGAAACTTCAGTGTTGAGGTTTGGGACGGTGCTGCATGGCAAGAAATCCTTTTTGTGACCGAAGACACGGATCCAACAAACACAGGTGTGATGGATATGTTGGCGTATGCTAACGATTCTTTCCAAGTTCGATTTACCTATGACGATGACGACGATTGGGCATGGGGTGCCGGTGTGGATAACTTTGCATTCGATTGGGAGTTCCCACCATCTGCTCCTTTATTAGTTGAGTTGGATGCCAACGGTATGGCAACTATTGATGCAAGCCTGCTTTTGGATAACGTAAACGAGGCCTGTGGATATACCGTTGAAGTAGCTGGCCAGACTACCACATTGGGTAGCCTGTACGCCATGGAGGCCGGATTCACCGGAACGACCACGGACAACATCGCCCGTTACGGTTACGATTCCGCTACGGATGACATTACCCTTGAGGACAACCCATATGCCAGTACGACCACGGGCGGTAACTACAGCCTTGCCGTGAACCCAGCCGATGGAATGGGCTACCTGTTGGCCGATTCCCCAGGAACGGGCAACCGTGCGCTTTTCGAGTACGACCTGGCAACGGGTACACTAGGTGCCGAGATCGGTGACGTGGTATCCGCTGGGGGTGCTGCCAACCCGAACGCCATGACCTTCGGTACGGACGGTACGCTATATATCTCCTTCGGAACGGGTGACATCAACACCTTCGACGTTGGAACAGCAACAAGTACGGCCTTTGCCACTGCACCGCAGAACGGTGGTGGTATCGGGCTTACCTATGACAGTGACGCCGGTGCTGTGATCTACGCCAACTGGAACAGTGCGACCACAGAGGTCGACCTTTACAGTATCGATG
>JAHQVM010000027.1 GCA_019634365.1 Flavobacteriaceae bacterium
CCAAACTTCATCACTATTCGGATACGAAATCACTAAGGCATCCTCTAATTGCGACACATCTTCCACGGCCAATCCAACACCGTTGTGGATCTTAATATTGCCAATGTTTATTTCATAGTTGTCACCATCGGCGATGATAGGTCCGGCCATTCGTACCCCAACACGGGAAATCTCCCGACCTTCGAAGGCACTCAGAAGTCGGGTGAGTCCGATCCATCCAGAATCGGTTGATGAAACATTTAAGGATACGACTTCTCCAGGGGTGTCATTGAACGATAGGATGATGTCGAGCGAATATTGATCTTCCTGATGGATGTTTTGGTACACAATATCAATTTTGGTATCCGCTTCCACAGGAATATTGGTTTTGTAGAGCCACATGTCCTGGGGTTCAGCGCTAAGAAAGACACCATCAATATGCAATGAACTTCCGCCATTATAGGCCGTATCAAAATCCCAGTCTGCTTCAAAAAAGTTGGCTCCTTCAAAGGCAAATTGCCAGTTGGGAAGTAGGTCCTGATCGTTCATATTGTGCCACGGATCGGAACTGGTTTCTACACCTTCGTTAAATTTCCTTAAACCATGACCCGTATTAAAATTGGTTTCAAAAGGCATTTCGGTAATGGTGGAGGCGGCGGGGATCCAATTCGTGTATCCTTTAAATCCAGAAGCATCTTCCATGGCAGCGTTTCTATCGGCTCCAGAAAACATATGTTGCTCAGCACCATAAAAGCTGGCATAATCATTAGGATCTATATTAAAAGTACTGTACTGATCATTGTTATAGATACAGTTGGGCGCGAATAGGCCCAGGGAAGTAACGGGAAGACCCGATGATTCATGTAACCAACCCATCCAAGCATTCCCGGCGGTTTCGAAAGGGCCTTGATTTCTTCCAGGCCAAACATCCACTCCGGTAAATACCTCGAATTCAGATCGGCCAATTTCACCAGCTCTTGTTCTCGATGCCATGGGAAGGGGAGTACCTCCCCAAAAGAAATTAATGAATATGTTGCTGCTTACCCGTTGTTCGAATCCATTTCCGGCATCTCCATCTTCATCATTTTGTACAAAAGGGCTATTGTTGGCATTCAAGCTATTTTGCCAGTTCACTGTACCATTCAAAAGCATGGCATCATACCACATCACATCTTTGCCCACAGCTTCAACGGCTGTTGTGAGGTCCCTAAGGAATTCGTACATCAATTGCCCGGTGGCCGAGTCGGTATTGGTTTCCTCATTAATAAACCATCCGTCGAAATTGTAGTGCTCCATGATTTCGACCATGATAGGTACTACTATGAACTCGTCATTTCCGTCTTTTTCAAGAAAATTCTGAAGAATAGCCGTTTCCCCACCAAACAGATTGGGGGCAAAGAATACATTGGCATATACTTTTACTCCATTTTTATGGGCTGTGTTTACCCAAGGGGCTGATGGTAATTGCACGTTTTGTTCGAACGTGCCACCAAACCAAACCAATTTATCGATGTACGACCAATTCGTAAAATTGTAAAGATTGAATACATCCTGTTCGTCTGCGTAATTCGCAAAATTCCCCATACCGTCTGGGAGATAGGCGATTTCCATATCGTTGCTCAATGCGGGATTGAATTGGGTGTCGGTATTCACAAATCGGGGTAAGAGCTCCTGAGTGGCAATGAGTGCATCATCTGCTGTGGGTCCCGTGGGCGTCCAAGCTTTAAGTTCGTCGATACTTAATACATAGGGCGGTGCTACCGTGATTTGAGCAAATACATGGATAGTGGCAAGCAATAAGAGGGTGAAGATGTAATTTTTTTTCATGGGAGTTCTTTTGATTGGTTATAAAGGTACTATTTCATTGGAATTTTTGAGTGTGGTGGCCGAGTGATTTCCTACGGAAATCGCATCGAGGCCGAGAAATAGTAGGAAAATAGTAAGCTCATTACAGATGGCCTCGATGCCCACGCGAAGCGTGGCACTCGGCCTCAAAAAACAAAACCCCCGCCAAATGGCAGGGGTATTTTATATCCAAAATCTAGTATCTCAAAACTAGTATCTCATATCTCAGTTCTTATTCTTAGTATCTGTAGTACTCTGGCTTAAAGGGACCTTGTACTTTCACACCGATGTAGTCCGCTTGGTCCTTACGCAATTCGGTTAATTCTACCCCGATTTTTGCAAGGTGTAATTTCGCTACTTTCTCATCTAGGTGTTTTGGTAACATGTATACCTTGTTTTCATAGCTTTCTATGTTGTTCCAAAGTTCGATCTGCGCCAAGGTTTGGTTTGTGAATGAATTACTCATTACAAAACTTGGGTGCCCCGTAGCACATCCTAGGTTCACCAATCTTCCTTCGGCAAGTAGGATGATGTCTTTTCCGTTGAGGTTGTATTTATCTACCTGAGGTTTGATCTCAACCTTCTCACTATTGGCATTCAACCAAGCAACATCAATTTCATTGTCGAAGTGACCAATGTTACAAACGATGGTCTTATCCTTCATGGCTTCAAAATGCTCACCGCGCACGATATCCTTGTTTCCGGTGGTAGTGATCACTACATCGGCATTTCCAACAACTGTTTCCAAACGCTTTACTTCGAAACCATCCATAGCAGCCTGAAGGGCACAGATAGGATCGATTTCAGTAACCGTAACGATGGATCCAGCACCTTTAAACGAAGCAGCAGTTCCTTTTCCAACATCACCGTATCCACAAACCACTACGCGCTTTCCAGCCAGCATAACGTCGGTCGCACGACGAATGGCATCCACAGCACTTTCCTTACATCCGTATTTGTTATCGAACTTGGACTTCGTCACACTATCGTTTACGTTAATGGCCGGCATAGGCAATGTCCCATTTTCCATACGCTCATACAAACGGTGAACTCCAGTAGTGGTTTCTTCCGAAAGACCATTGATCCCAGGAACCAATTCTGGATATTGGTCGAGCACCATATTGGTAAGGTCCCCTCCGTCATCCAAAATCATATTCAAGGGCTGACGATCTTCCCCAAAGAACAAGGTCTGCTCAATACACCAATCGAATTCCTCTTCGTTCATGCCTTTCCATGCATACACGGGAGTTCCGGCAGCTGCAATGGCAGCGGCAGCCTGATCCTGGGTGGAGAAAATGTTACAAGAACTCCAAGTAACTTCCGCTCCAAGGGCCTGAAGGGTTTCGATTAATACAGCAGTCTGAATCGTCATGTGAAGACAACCAGCGATACGAGCACCCTTAAGAGGCTGCTCATCCTTATATTCCTCTCGCAAGGACATAAGGCCGGGCATTTCGGCTTCTGCCAACTCTATTTCTTTACGACCCCAATCGGCCAAGGAAATATCTTTTACTTTATACGGTACGTAGGGTACAGTTTTCGTAGACATATTGTTATCTTTGAAATGTTATGTTTGTCTGAAAAATTTCAGATTGCAAAATTACGGAATATCCTTGTAACTAGATGCCTCTTTACAAAACTATAACAGTAAACGACCGAACTAAAGTCCTCATTTGGAAGATAGAAGAATCCTTTGAAGATTTATCCGAAGGCATATCCCTTACACCACATTGCCGCTCCAGGGTGGATGGAATGAAAAGCGATCTGCACCGCAGGGGCTTTATGAGCGTTCGGCATTTGCTGAATGAAGTAGGCTATACCGACCACGATTTGTTTTATGATGAGAAAGGGAAACCTCACTTAAAGGATGGAAAAAAAATCTCGATTACTCATTCATATACCTTTTCAGGAATTATTGTAAGTGAAGAGGAAGTAGGCATCGATATCGAAATGCAACGTCCCAAAATTCTTAGGATCGCCCATAAATTCACCCCGATAGAAGAATACAGGACCTTGGCCAACGATGATGCCGTCATGCGCAAACTTACCATGGTTTGGGGCGCCAAGGAAAGTTTGTACAAGAGCTTTGCTGAAAAAGGCGTGAGTTTTCTGCAACACATTTATGTATCCGATTTCCGATTGGACGCTTTGGCGACCTCGGCAGAAGTGGGCTATGAAGGCCGTGTTGAAAAGTATGATGTCTGGTTTTTGGAATTTGAAGGGTTTACAGGAGCCTATGCGCTCATAAACAATCATCACTGATGAATGAGACGTTGAAAGAAAAATTCCTGAATCTCATGGGAGCTTATACCCAAGACGGCACCTATGCATTAAGTTGCTGGATGGAATTGGAAAGCTTGTACACGCAAGCTTCCAGACATTATCACAATTTAAATCATTTAAAACATATGATTCGGGGGTTGGAGGAAATTGGCGGTGAAAAAAGCATGAATACAGATGCCCTATTGTTTGCCATTTTTTATCACGACGCCATTTACAATGTAAAGCGACAGGATAATGAACTAAAAAGTGCCGATCTCATGGAGAAGCACCTTGGGGAAACTTCCTTCGAGGGCATTGCATTTTGCCGACAACTTATTGAAGGGACCAAATTGCATGAAAGTTCCAATGATGATATGGACATCATGATGGATCTGGACTTGGCAATTTTAGGTCAGAAAGCTGAATTATACGATACTTATTGCAGAAATATTCGTAAGGAATATGGTATGTATCCCGGGTTCATGTACAGAAAGGGAAGGAAAAAAGTATTGAAGCACTTCTTGGAAAAAGATCGCATCTTTCGGACCGATCACTTTATTGAAAATTACGAACAGCGTGCAAGGGAAAACTTGAATCGCGAATTGCAATCCCTTTCCTAATGACATTCCTGCAATCCCTTCAGCAACAGATATTCGAAAACCAAAAACTGTTGGCAATCCTAATCGACCCTGAGAAATTCGAAGTGGATCAGGCCGCACCTTTTCTAAGAACCCTGCCTGTGGATACCACCCATATCTTCGTAGGAGGAAGTACCGTCCCCGAAGGTCTTACAGATAAAGTTGTAACCGCCCTTAAGGAATGCACTTCCAGACCCATTTTTATTTTTCCCGGCAGCCATGATCAGATTACCGAGAAAGCAGATGCACTCATGTTTTTAAGTTTGCTGTCTGGCCGAAATCCGGAATATCTTATCGGACAACAAGTAAAGGCTATTTCCCAATTGCGAGCGTCGAATCTAGAGGTTATCCCAACCGGATATATCCTTGTGGATGGAGGTCACGAATCGGCCGTGCAGCGGGTAACAGGAACGGAGCCCCTTTCCCAGGAAAAGGTTCAGGAAATCGTGGATACGGCAAAAGCAGGGGAGCTTTTGGGAGCCCAATGGATTTATCTGGAAGCAGGGAGCGGAGCACAGTATCCTGTTTCTGAAACCATTATAAAAGCCGTGAAAGAGGATCTTGCCATTCCGTTGATTGTGGGGGGTGGCATCCGATCTGAAGTACAAAAAATAAGAGCCTACAGGGCAGGTGCCGACATGGTTGTGATGGGCACTGTCTATGAAAAAGAACAATAACTATGGAAATATCAGTTGAGCTTACATTGACTCCTTTGCAGGATGATTTTGAACCACCCATCATTCAGTTCATCCAGCGTCTAAGGGCTTCGGGCCTTACAGTTCTTGAGAATCCGTTGAGCACGCAAGTCTTTGGGGCCTACGATGTGGTTATGGAAGTGCTTCAAAAGGAAATGAAGACAGCTTTGGAAGCGATGGACAGTGGATTACTGTACATGAAAATTGTAAAATCGAACCGAAGCGACTATGAGCCCCATTTTTGATTTTTTCCTAGAGCCATATTACGAACGTGCTACCCATCTCATCGTTCTAGAGTTTATAGCATTCGTATTTGGTATTTTGAGTGTTATATACGCTAAGAAGCGAAATATCCTGGTATATCCAACAGGGTTGATTGCGACAACGATAACGGTTTACATTTTGTTTGGTGATGAACTTATGGGGGATACCATGATGAATTTCTACTATTCCTTGATGAGTATTTATGGCTGGTGGAATTGGGCTCGAAAGAAAGACGATGATTTGGTGGTCAAAGTTTCCCGGACCGATAGGAAAGAGAAGATCATTGGATTTGTTCTTTTCGTGGTAACAATGATCATAACATATGGCGTTTATAAAGCTTATGGTACGGAAATCGATTCATCTAATTATATAGATATTTTTACCTCAGGTGTATTCTTTACTGCAATGTGGTATATGGCGAACAAGAAGCTTGAAAACTGGACGCTATGGATTTTCGCAGATATAATTACGGTTCCACTTTATGCCTATAGAGGTTGGGGAATGCTTTCGTTACAGTATCTAATTTTTACAATATTAGCTATCCAAGGTTATTACGCATGGAAAAAACACTTAAACAACAACCCTGCGATTGCCTAAAGATCGTCTTGTTTGGGCCAGAATCCACTGGGAAGTCTACCTTGGCGAAATCTTTGGCCGAACGATTCCATACCGAATGGGTACCCGAATATATGCGGGAGTATTTGCAGGATAAATGGGATGTTCACCGAGAACGAATCACCAAGCAAGACCTAATCCCCATTGCCCAAGGACAAATTCGAACCGAGAACGATAAAGCAGGAAGTGCAAATTCGTACCTTTTCTGCGATACGAATTTGCGGGAGTTGAAAGTGTACAGTGAATATTACTACGACGGATTTTGCCCAGAACCCATCCTCGAAGCCTGTAAAAATGAGCAATACGACCATTATTTTCTGACGCAAATCGATGTTCCGTGGGAAAAGGATGACTTGCGCGATCGGCCCGATGATAGGTTGACACTATTTCGTACTTTTGAATCGGAATTGATAACAAACCATCTTCCATACACCCTCTTGGAAGGTACATTGGAAGAACGTATTCGTACAGCGGCCCAAGTCTTGCGAACGCTAAAAAAATAGCTGAATGCTTACCGAAAAGGATATAGATCAAATAGAAGCCCACGGACTTACCCTACATAAAGTCTATAAACAACTGGAAACCTTTAATCATGGGATCCCTTATGCCAATGTTATTACGACTGCATCCTTGGGCAATGGAATCCAAGCCATCGATGAAAAGGATCAGAAACATTTGGAGCAGTATTTCGATGAAAGGAAAGACGATTTGGATATAGTGAAATTCGTTCCTGCTTCCGGTGCAGCTACCCGAATGTTCAAATTCCTGCATGAGTTTTTGGAAAACTACAATCCAGAGAAAGATATATTCAGAACGTATAATAAAAAGAACCCCAACGAGGACCTAGAGACCTTTTTTTCGTCCTTGGGGGAATTCGCTTTCGTTAACGAGGTTCGCAAGAAAATCCGTGAACTGTATCCCGATTATAAAAAATCCCCGAAAGGGAAACGCTATTTCTATTTTGTAAATGCAATGCTGGGCAATAAGGGACTAAATTTTGGAGAGATGCCCAAAGGGCTCATCCCTTTCCATCGTTATAAAAAATATGCTACGACAGCATTCGAAGAACAATTGATAGAGGCAGCCGATTACGCCGCTGTAAAGGACGATGTGTACCTTCACTTTACCTTTTCCGAAAAGCACGTCGACATCTTTAAGGAGGAGTTCAATGCCATAAAAAGCAGGGTAAGTAGAAAAACCAAAAAAACCTATCACATTTCCTATTCCTTTCAGAATAGCGATACAGATACCATAGCCGTTAATCCTGATAACAAACCCTTTCGAAATTCCAAGGGAGAACTGATTTTCCGACCCTCAGGTCATGGGGCGTTGCTTCAGAACCTCAATGATGTTAATGCAGACATCGTTTTTATTAAAAATATAGATAACGTAGCAACCCAAGAGTACAATTCAGAAATTAGCTTTTATAAGAAATTGCTGGCAGGTAAATTGTTGCAACTGCAGTCCAAGATCTTCGCCTACCTTAAAAAATTACAAGGCGATGTGTCTTTGGAAGAAGTAAAAGAGATTCAGTCTTTTGTTTGGAACGATCTTGACGTAAAGGACATTCCGCATGGTATTTCTTCCATGATCGAATTCTTGGATCGCCCCCTTCGTGTATGTGGAGTAGTTAGAAATACAGGAGCGCCTGGCGGTGGCCCTTTTTGGGTTAAAAACGGAGAAGGGCAAGTATCCTTGCAGATTGTGGAGAAATCGCAGATTGATATGGATAGCGAACGACAAAGGGGAATTGTGAACGAAGCCACCCATTTTAACCCAGTGGATATTGTATGTGGTCTTCGCAACTACAAAGGGGAAAAATTCGACCTGATGAAGTTTGCCGATCCAGGAACCGGAATTATTTCTGAAAAGTCCGAAAGTGGAAAACCCATCAAAGCCCTCGAACTTCCAGGTCTTTGGAACGGCGGCATGGCCCATTGGAATACCGTATTCGTCGAAGTTCCCCAAATTACCTTTAATCCCGTTAAAACCGTGAACGATCTTCTTAAGAAGGAACATCGTCCCAATGCCTAATGCACGTCGATACACTTTTAAAGGAATTAACATTCCGAACTGCTCGAAGTAGTGGTCCGGGAGGGCAACATGTAAATAAAGTTGCTACCAAGGTGGAGGTCTTGTTCAATGTGTTGGAATCGCACGCACTTACCGCTAACGAAAAGGAATTGCTTAAAGAGCGGCTTCACCGGAGGATTTCTGAAAAGGGACTGCTCATAGTAAAAGACGAATCTACTCGAAGCCAACATCGCAATAAAACCCTGGCAATCGATAAGCTTATTCAACTTCTAAGACGGCATCTTAAAACCCAAGCCCCTAGAAAGCAAACCAAAGTCCCGAAGAGCGTTATCGAAAAGCGACTCAAGGCCAAACGGCAAAAGGCCCTTAAAAAGCAAAACCGAAAACCGCCCAAATGGGAGTAGTCCATACAAATACTGTGTAAAATTTACACAGTATGTATAGCGATTTACACAGGTTGGCATCTCGAATATATCAACAATAAATTTTTTAAAACATTGTTTATCAAATAGTTAAGTGTTATTTGTGCCAATTGGTGGTTTGTGGTATCAATTTTTCTATATACAACCCGAAATGAAACATGAAAAGTGATTATCCCCACAAAAAATTAAATCTCTATGAAAAAGTTAATGATCGCAGCAGCGATAATTTTGGTAACACTAACCTCAATCAATGCCCAATCATCTGTACAGGACACTCCATCAAAAGCGCAAGTTGCCTCCTCACAAGATGATTATAAAGAAGTAAAGGTGTCTGAATTGCCCCAAGCTGTTAAGGATGCTATCGCTAAAGACCTCGAAGGCGCTATAGTTTCCAAAGCTTACGCTAATGAAAAAGGTGAATTCAAACTAGTTGTAACCACTGCCGATAAGTTAAGTAAAACATTGTATGCCAACAATAAAGGTGAGTGGATTAAAAAGCAGTAAGCTGCAGGTATTTTTAGATTCAATACTTCGCATGGGTGCCCTTAGGGGCACCCTTTTTTTATGATAAATTTTACGTTAGCCTAACGTATAGTTCTTATTTTTACGAGGATATAACAAACCTATGGCCGATACAATCTTAATCCTCGAAGATGATATCGCCTTCCTAAAAATGCTGTCTACCTTCCTGGAAAGGAAGGGATTTTCCGTAGAGGGAGTCTCTACTATGGCTGAAGCTGAAGGAAGGCTATTGGAGCAATCCTATTCCTTACTCATTACCGATTTAAAGTTACCCGATGGCTCTGGCATCGAAATTTTGGAATATGCCAAGAAGACGTCACCCGCTACCCAAGTGATTCTTATGACAGGTTATGCCGAAGTTTCTTCGGCAGTAAAAGCCATTAAAAAAGGTGCTTTGGACTACATCTCCAAGCCCTTTCGTCCGGAAGAACTCCTTATGGTCATGCAACAAAAGAAGGAAGTGAAGGTGGAAACCGTCATGGAGAAACCTTCCCGTCCTGCACCATTACCACATAAAAACGGAACGCCCCGTGCCCATTTTGTGGCCGGCATAAGTGAAGCTTCCAAGAAATTTCATCAATACCTAAAATTGGTAGGCCCTACCGATATGGGGGTGCTTATCCAAGGAGAAAGTGGAACCGGGAAAGAAGTGGCGGCCCAAGCCATTCACGAATACAGTCATCGCAACACCAAGAATTTCGTTGCAGTAGATTGCGGAGCCATTCCCAAGGAAATTGCGGCCAGTGAGTTTTTCGGCCATGTTAAAGGAAGCTTTACAGGAGCTGTTAACGACAAGAAAGGACATTTTGAAGCAGCCCATGGCGGCACCCTTTTCCTGGATGAGGTTGGAAATCTGTCTTATGAAAATCAAGTCCAATTGTTACGCGCCCTGCAGGAACGAAAGATTAAACCGGTAGGGAGCAATACTGAAATAGAGGTGGATGTGCGTATCATTTCGGCTACCAATGAAGATCTATTGGATGCCGTTTCCAAAGGCAACTTCAGGGAAGATCTGTACCATAGACTGAATGAATTTTCCATTCAAATTCCATCCCTCAACGATCGCAAAGAAGACCTATTTTTATATACCGAATTTTTCCTGGGTCAGGCCAACGATTCCTTGAACAAGAACATTCTGGGGCTTTCCTCACAGGTTGAAGTGGCATTTCAGAATTACAACTGGCCTGGCAACCTCAGGGAATTGAAAAATGTCCTGAAAAGAGCCGTATTGCTTACCCCGGGAACCCATATAGAGATTGAGTCCATTCCTCAAGAGGTTATCATCGGTTCAGAGCCAAAGCCTGTCAAGAATTTTTCCAAGAGCTTTAATGAAAAACAACTCATCATGAACGCCTTGGAGGAAGCCGGGAACAACAAATCGAAGGCGGCACGTCTTTTAAAAATAACCCGAAAAACACTTTATAATAAAATGGATCTGTACGATCTTAAGCTGTAGCTGTTACTCTGTTCTTAAGGGTTTCTGTGAGCTTCTGAACCTCCTGGGTCAAAGCAGCAAATAGATTGTGCATTTCTTCCTGGGTGGTTTCACCCTTTGCACATTGCTCCATGGTTTCGAGTATGGGATTGATTTTCTTCGCATTCAGTTGTCGACACATGGTAAGCATTCTATGCGCGGTATTCTCCAACAAAGGGCAATCGAAGGTGGTGATGGCATGTTGAAGGTCTTTCATGTCCTTTTCAGTTTGTTCGAAGAAAATATCCAATACCTCATTTACGCTGGCGGGATTACTTAAAAAGGATTCCAAAAAGGACAGATCGTACAATTCGTTCGACTGATTTTTGAACACCTGCAATTCCGGGAGCTGCTTTTCAATTCTGTTCAAAAACAAAGGGCTTAAGGCTGCAATCAATTGATTTTTACTGAAGGGTTTCTGTAGCATATCCGTAAAACCCGATTCCAAATACTTTTTCTTCGGATACTTTCGTGCTCCGGTCATGGCAATTATGGGTTGATTCTTATAGGATGTTAAAGCTCCTTCTTTCAGTAATGAAACCACCTCAAAACCACTGGTAGTTGGCATTTCAATATCGGTAAGGACAAAGTCGAATTCCACATCGGGATGCTTGCTCAGTTTTTCGAAAGAAGTAAAACCATGCGTTTTAATATTGATTTGGGCAAATAGCTCTTTCAATAATTTGATCATCGAAGGATCATCATCGATGATTACACCATTGAGGCTGCCGTTGGGGTGATCAGGAAGATCGGGAAGGATCGAGGGTGCTTTTTGCGCACTGGTTGTCTTTAGTGGCAGGATGAAAAAGAAGGTGCTGCCTTCTCCCAAAGTGCTCTCAACTTTCAGTGTTCCCCCTAACAGGGATGCAATCTTTTTAGAGATGGCCAATCCCAATCCGCTTCCACCGAATTTCTGAAAGGTATCACTTTCGGCCTGTGTGAACTCCTTAAAAATAAGTTGTTGCTTCTCTTTCGAAATGCCAATTCCGGAATCCGTAACGGCAATTTCTACTTTGTGGTTATCTTCTTTAACCTTCAGAACATTGGCAGTGATCTGAATCCGGCCTCTTTCGGTAAATTTATAGGCATTGCTCACCAAATTGTGCACCACTTGCTGAATGCGCAATGGATCGCTTTCAAATACCTTACCCTCTAAAGTTTCATCGATATACAAATTAAGGGTGATGGGTTTTTCAATATGCAGGTCTTTGGAAGCCTTTGCAATTTGATGTAATAAATTCTCCAGTGAAAAAGGAACCTTATCTATAGGTAGCTTTCCGGCCTCTAACTTGGAATAATCCAATAAATCATCGACCATTTTACTAATAAAATGGGCACTGGACGCGATCTGCTGTGTATAGTTTTGTTGTTTTTCGGAAAGGGGAGTATGGCTAAACAATTCTGAATAGCCCACAATGGTGTTCAATGGAGTCTTAAGGTCATGGCTTACCGTCGCCATTAATTGGTCCCTGGTTTTCAGAACTTCATCGGAGTATTGTTTTTCACGTTCCAATTTTCGTTTGAGCCGTTCGGTTTTGAAGAAATCAGTTAAGATGAGATAGGAGAAGAGACCAATAACACAAAGCCCTAAAATTCCTGCGATTCGCAGCACCTTTTTGGTTTTGGCCTCCGATGCAACACGCTCTTGGTCTTCTACGAATCGATTGCGACTTACTTGGGCATCGAAGTCGGAAATCATTTCCCTTAAACGTGCCGAAATATCCAATTCGTTTTGGAGCAACTCATTCTCTTTTTCCTTTAAGGCATTCCTAGTGCGTGAATTTTCCCTTTTCGCCTCTAGGACAATATACCGAGAGATCTTTACCAAACTATCAATGGTGATACTGTTAACTTGGGCCGTATCGATCCCGACATTGGTTTCGGTAAAATAATCTGCCCATTTAGCCCAGGCCTTCCGTTCGGCATACGAAAGTTTCCCGGGTTTCTTGATGATGTCTTCAATATTAAGCCGACCGGTTTTACGATCAAATTTTTTGAACTCCCGCAGGATATCGTCCAAAGAGGTATCCTGTTCGCTCGTTAATTTCAAAACGCGCAATTGTTCGATGTTCTGAACTTTGCGTTGAAGTAATACCTTAACACTATCCAATTGGTCCAATTGGTCCTCATCTTCGATAATGGCTTTTAAAGTGTTTATTTTGTCATGCAATGCGTCGCTCCTCTGGAGGTATTGGTCGAAGTCTTCTTGTTTTTGGGTAAGCAGCGCAATTCTAGAGAAACTATCGGTTTCATACACCTCATTGATGAGGGTGCCTGTTTCGATCAATTTTTCGGTTTCGGGCTTGGTTCGGGAAGCCGCAATATAGGTTTGGTACTCTGTATAAAGGAAATAGCTTACCACCACTGCCAAGGCACCGAGCACAAGGTAGCTTACAATGATCTTTAGGGGAAAACGGGTTTTAGGTTTGTTCACTAGTTAAATATACAGATAATCAGGGAGTTAATCAATGAAAAACCCTTCAAAAACTGCCTTCAATTTTACTTTTTCAATAAAAAACTCTTTCGTATTTTTGTCGCGCATCTCAAAGGGGTGCTGTTTTTCAAGAACAACTTCTATACTAACAACAAAGACCGGTATTTGTTGTTTAGTTGGAAGTGAGAAAAATGGCTGAGATTATACCCATGGAACCTGGGCGGGTAATGCCGCTAAGGGAAGCCGATTATAGGAAGTGAAAGTCATTTACTATGGGCGCTGGCCGGCAGGCTGAGAGAATCCTGTTGCCGGATTTACTTATTAATGATAACCAAGAATAATAACCCCTTTTATTCGTAGTCTAATTTTACGAATGAAAAAGTTATTTTTTACCATGTTTTTAGGGCTCGTCACAACGCTTGTGATGGGTCAAGAATTTACCGTATCGGGAACTATAACCGATGAAACGGGGATGCCGTTGCCAGGTGCAAATGTTGTAGTAAAAGGAACCACGACAGGAACTAGCACAGATTTTGAAGGAAATTATAAGCTCACTCTAGAACAAGGGACTTACGTTCTTCTCATTGATTACTATTCATACAATGGTCCGGAAGAAGTTAAGTTAAATCTATCCAAAGATACTGTTCTCAATCACCAAATTGGTCAACGAGAAGTATTGGACGAAGTATTCCTAAGTTCCGTTCGAGTTTCTGCCGATTCCCCCATTACCCACACCAATGTGGATAAAGAGGAAATCGAAAAGAGAAACCTCGGGCAAGATCTACCCATTTTATTGAATTACTTACCTGGCGTTGTTACCACCAGTGATGCGGGAGCTGGGATAGGATACACGGGCATCCGTGTGCGAGGAAGCGATGCGAGCCGTGTAAACGTGACCATCAACGGGATTCCTTACAACGACTCCGAAAGTCAAGGGACTTTTTGGGTGAACCTTCCCGATTTTTCTTCTTCCGTGGAGAGCATTCAGTTGCAACGCGGGGTAGGTACTTCCACCAATGGTTCCGGGGCTTTTGGAGCCAGTCTTAATATCCTCAGCGATGGAGTCCAAGACGAAGCTTTTGGACAATTGTCCAATTCGTATGGTTCCTTCAATACCTGGAAACACACAGCCAAGTTCGGAACCGGTTTGTTGAAGGACAAAGTGGAATTGGTAGGTCGCCTTTCCAAAATTGAAAGTGATGGGTACATTGATCGTGCCTCAAGTGATTTAAAATCGTACTCCCTTCAGGGAACCTTTAAAGACGACAATACATTACTGAAGGCTTTGGTGTTTGGAGGAAGAGAAGTAACCTATCAATCATGGTTCGGGATCGATGCTGCCACCTTAGAGAGGGATCGCACCTTTAATCCTGCAGGGGCAAGATTTGATGATGAGGGGAATTTGAATGGTTTTCACCCAAATCAAGTAGATGATTACACCCAGGATCACTATCAGTTGCTTTGGAATCAGCGCTACAATAACAATTGGAGTACCAATATTACCCTTAACTACACCAATGGTCGGGGCTTTTTCGAAGAATATGAAAATGATGCCGATTTGGTTTTCCATGGGTTGAGTCCTGTTGAAGTGGGCGGAGAGACCGTAACCAATGCCGATTTAATCCGCCGACGTTGGCTCGACAATAATTTCTACGCCGCCAATGCCAATGTAAATTATAAGGATAGCCAATGGGATACCAGCACAGGGGTTTTCTATAGCTATTACGAAGGATTGCATTTTGGGGAGGTCATCTGGTCTCGTTTCAATACCGATGGTGAACTGGATGATCAGTATTACTTCGGAACAGGCGATAAGCATGAATTCACGGCATTTTCCAAAGCCACCTTCCAAATAGATGATCAGTGGAGTGTGTATGGGGATTTGCAGGCTAGGATCGTGAACTATAAAACGGGAGGGCTTACCAGTGACAAGATCAATTTATTGGTAGATGAAACCTTTGAGTTTTTCAATCCGAAGTTCGGAGCCAGCTTTGAATTGAATCCATTGAACCAATTCTACTTTTCCTACGGAAGGGCTAACCGCGAACCGCGAAGGAGCGATTTCGAAAATGGGGTGACCACTGCCGAAAAACTCGATGACTACGAATTGGGATGGCGTTTTAATAGTGAAAAAGTACAAGTAAACACCAACCTTTACTATATGGATTACCAAGATCAATTGGTGTTAACAGGCGAGTTGGATAATTCGGGTGCTCCTGTACGAGCTACCAGTGGAAACAGTTACCGCCTCGGATTGGAAGTGGATGCTACTGTACAGTTAGGAGATAAAGTAATACTTCGCCCCAATATTGCACTAAGTAGCAACAAGAATAAAGACTTTGTGACTTCACGGGATGGGTCTCTGGTAAATCTGGGGAATACCAATATTTCTTTTTCCCCTTCAGTAATTGCTGGGAATAGCTTAGAATACGTTCCTATGAATAATCTGCGACTGGCATTCTTGTCCAAGTATGTTGGCGAACAGTATATGGGGAATATCGACAGCGAAACCTCGAAATTGGATAGCTATTTCATCAATGATTTCAATGTGAGCTATACTATAGAAAATGTGCCTTTTGCGAAATCGATCGTATTCACTGGTTTGGTGAACAATCTATTCAATGTAGATTATGTGTCCAACGGATATTTCTTCACATTCGATGATGATTTCAGCAATCCCGGAACCATCACAACTGTAGAAGGTGCTGGATTCTATCCGCAGGCAACCATCAATTTTCTAGTGGGAGCAACGGTGAATTTCTAAATGGTTGAAAGATAAATAGTAGAACGGATCCCTTTTTGGGGTCCGTTTTTCGTTTTAATTGGTGATCAAAATCACATTCCCGTTTTTCTGAACCCGATATTGCAACATAGGAAACAAGTCCTGATTGTTTTCGTGCAAACCGAAAAGCGCTAAGGCATAGGAATTCTCGTCATCGGTGCAAGGACAGGTAGCAATAATTCCGTTTAAGTCCATTCCGGAGCAACCGTTGGGAACATGGTTGGGATCACTTAATTCGTAGGCAAATATTTGGGTCGAACTCTGACGGTACACAGCAATGCCACGAATTCCTTGTCCGGGCAAGACCACGGTATTTCCATCGAAATTCAACGGATTGTATTGCGGAAGGTTGAGGTTTAAACTCAGGTTCACCAATGGTGGAGTGAGATTTGGATTATTGTCATTTCCATTGCCATTGTCATCATTATTGCAAGCAACCAGCAATAAGGAAAGGGTAAAAAGGGTAAAAAGTCGTTTCATAGCAGTAAAATTGCCTGTTGCGAAAGTACGCAAAATCGGCAAAAAACTAATTTTTTGTATATTTGTTCTACAAATCCCGTCCCGTATGGGATTTTTTGTGTTTTAATGCAAGAGCCCTAAAAAGAAAGCTTTTGTATTAGAGATTGTAAACGTGTTCACATACACAAACGATGAAGTTATGAGTAAAGTATCTTATTATACTGCAGAGGGACTTAAAAAATTAAGGGATGAGCTTAATCAGCTTAAAGATGTAGAACGTCCCAAAGCATCTCAGGCAATTGCAGAGGCGAGGGATAAGGGGGATTTGAGTGAAAATGCTGAGTATGATGCAGCCAAGGAAGCCCAAGGGCTTTTGGAGATGCGAATTTCGAAATTGGAAGAAACCCTGTCTGGAGCCCGGTTAATAGACGAATCACAACTGGATACTTCTAAAGTATTGGTACATTCTACCGTGAAGATCAAGAATCAGGTGAATGGCATGGAAATGACCTACAAATTGGTGGCACAAAGTGAAGCCGATTTAAAACAAGGGAAGATCTCTGTAGATTCTCCCATTGGAAAAGGATTACTTGGAAAAGAAGTAGGCGATGTAGCCGAAATACAAGTGCCGAATGGAATTATGAAATTCGACATTATTGAAATATCCCGAGACTAGTGCCTTCTATATTTACCAAGATTATTAAGGGTGAGATTCCTTGTTACAAAGTAGCCGAGGACGATCATTTCATTGCATTTTTGGATATTAATCCCAATGCCAAAGGACATACATTGTGCGTACCCAAATTGGAGATTAATAGGATCTTCGATATGGAGGAAGATCACTATTTGGATTTAATGCGATTTTCGAGAAAAATTGCAAAAGCCCTTGAAAAAGTAGTTCCTTGCGACCGTATTGGCGTATCTGTAATTGGCCTCGAAGTTCCCCATGTTCACGTCCATCTTATACCCATAAATGAGATGAAGGATATGACCTTTCAGCACAAGGTTCAATTGTCTGCAGAAGAAATGCAGGATTTGGCAAAGCGCATTGCTCAAGAACTTTAGGTTACTTGAAGTAATAAATTAATGCTCCAATTAAAATAGCATCCGAAATTATAAGTATATAGGCCAAAGGTTTAAGCTTAATGCCTGAACTTTTGGGCTTCGCCAGCTTCTTGTGGTATTCGTAGACACGTTCAATGTCTTCCGTCCATTTTACAGGAAAAATCTGTTGGTTACAGGTATGACAATAGAGGGATTCCTCTATTTCTTTGGAAGCCCTACTGTATAATTTGTTTTCCTTTTCTTCCTGTGTAAAGGAGAATTCCAGCCCTTCAGTAGAATAACATTCCGGGCAATTATTATTGATCTTTGATTGGTGCAGGAGGTGGGTCTGTGTTTTCATGGTTAGCGAGCGTATGCCAGTGCCATTTCAAACGTCGTTCCTTGATCTTTAGTGCTTTTGGCAACATAAATTTTTCCTCTGTGATACTCTTCTATAATTCTTTTAGCAAGGGAAAGACCTAAGCCCCAACCTCTTTTTTTGGTGGTGAAGCCCGGCTTGAAAACCTTTTTTTGATTCCTTTTGGGAATGCCTTTTCCGGTATCAGTAATCCTAACGATGGCATACTTCCCATCTTGTTTTACAATTTCTATGGTAATCTTGCCTTGTCCTTTCATCGCATCGATTCCATTCTTTACCAAGTTTTCAATGGTCCAACCGTATAGTTGTGAATTCAGTTGAACGGGAATGGAGGCATTGGGCACTTTCAATTCAAATTCTATCAATTTCGAGCTTCTGCTTTTTAAATAATCGAAGGCCCTCCTCGTTTCCTCAACAATATCAATGGCTTCCAATTTGGGAACCGAACCAACCTTAGAGAAGCGTTCTGTAATCGTTTTTAACCTAGAAACATCTTTTTCTATTTCGGTGATGTAGCTGGGATTCACATTTTCATCCTTCAATATTTCCGTCCATCCAACCAGAGAAGACAGCGGAGTTCCTATTTGGTGTGCTGTTTCTTTTGCCATACCTGCCCAAAGTTTGTTCTGCTCTGAGGATTTGGCCGTTTGATAGAAGAAATAAATGGCTACAAAAAGGAGAATGATGATGAGAATGAGTGCAGCCGGATAATATTTTATTTTGTTGATGATAGGGGAGTTTCCATAATAAACTGTAGACAAAACTTCGTCTTGGTAGGTAATATCTATGGGTTTGTATTCGGTTTCATAGCGAGCGATTAACTTCTTGATTTTTTCGGTTTCTGAAGTATCTACATGCTGAATATTCCGAAGATTGTAAATGTCCTCCTTGTAGGTGTAGAGTACCATAGGGGTGGTCTCGTTTTTACTAATAATATTGAGCAAAAACCCAATTTCGTTGTTGGAGTCATTCAGTTCAGATTCCCTTAATTCCTCAAATGCAGATGCCCAGATCTCCATCTTTTTACGCTCATTTTCCTTCAATTGATTGAAAAACAAAGTGGTGTTCCAAATTACAAGGCCAATGATGAAAACGGAAACGATGATAAAAAACCAGCGGGTAAGCGTTGATTTGCTAGGCATATAGGCTACATTTAGGGGCTAAATATAGCAGAAATAATATTATTGCTCCCTTTCTGGGGTGTTGGATAATAGGGGGCTAGAAGGAAATATGGTTCGTAAAAAATCGATCGTTTCCTCGATTGTGTTTTCTTCTGTTTTTATCGTATTCATAAGTTCGAAAAGTTTGGGGCTCATCTCTGAGAACAAAGATATTTACTTGTGGTTTGGCTTCAGTCTTGATTCAACGAATGTAATTAACCATACAACGAAAACAGTTAATAACATTGTGTAACCAAACTTTCAGAAACGATGGGCTTTGGGTACATTTGCAAGGATGTTACGAATAGATCCAAGTGAAATCTCAACGGCACAATTGCATGGCTATTTATTGGGTGCAGTTGCGCCGAGGCCTATCTGTTTTGCGAGTACCGTCGATACGGAGGGGAACGTAAATCTTTCTCCGTATAGTTTCTTCAATGTTTTTAGCGCAAATCCACCCATTATGGTGTTCTCTCCAGCACGACGGGTTCGGGACAATACTACCAAGCATACCTTGGAAAATGTATTGGAAACCAAAGAGGTGGTTATTAACATTGTAAGTTATGATATGGTGCAGCAAATGAGCCTATCCTCTACCGAATATGCCAAAGGAGTAAATGAATTTGTAAAGGCCGGATTTACCCAGGTGGCTTCCGAAAAAGTAGCGCCTCCTCGTGTGGGTGAAGCGCCCGTTCAGTTCGAATGCAAGGTGAATGATGTCATAGCACTGGGCAAGGAAGGCGGTGCTGGAAATTTGGTCATTGCCGAAGTGGTTCAATTGCATATCGATGAATCTATTTTAGACAGTAACGGTAAAATTGATCCCTTTAAAATTGATACAGTTTCGCGATTGGGAGGGAATTGGTACAACCGTGCCAAGCAAGGATTGTTCGAAGTAGAAAAACCGTTGAGGACCATGGGAATTGGAGTAGATGCACTCCCCGAAACCATTCGCCTGAGTAATATTCTAACAGGAAACGATTTGGGGCAATTGGCCAATGTGGATGCCCTGCCTTCGGGAGCTGAACATTATGTTTCTGAAGTGGCCGCACAACACAAAAAAGCCCAAGAACTATTAGCCCAAGGTCTTGTTTCTGAAGCATGGACCGAACTCCTAACCAAATACGATAATTAAGAATAAACAGTAAGATAACGATGGAAGTACAAGGAAAAATTAAGATGATCGATGAGACCAAAACCTACGGAAACAATGGTTTTCGCAAAAGGGAATTGGTGGTAACCACAGAAGAACAATACCCACAGCATATTCTCATAGAGTTCGTTCAGGATAAAACCGATCTTTTGAATCAGTACCAAGTAGGACAAAATGTAAAAGTGAGCATTAATCTTAGGGGACGAGAGTGGGTAAATCCGCAAGGGGAAACCAAATATTTCAATTCCATCCAAGGATGGCGCATCGAAAATATGGAGCAAGCGGTAAATGCACCGGATATGCCACCCATGCCACCTGCCGATGCTTTTGAGCCCGCTACCGATTTGAATGAGGACGATCACGATGATCTGCCATTCTAAACGATATGCACATTAGATAAAGATTAAATCCCGCTAGGAAAGCGGGATTTTTTATTTTTAGCCTATGAATATTACCCAGACCATCGAAACACTGTTCAAGCGGTTATTGCCTTCTCCGTTTGCCATTGCTATTATCCTTACGGTTGTAACCATGCTTTTGGCGCTTCTTTTCACCGAAGCACCCGAAGGGGAAAACGGTTTTTTGGCAGTGCTGTCGTATTGGGAAAGTGGCGTTTGGAGCAATGGTCTATTGGTCTTTGCCTACCAAATGATGCTTATTCTGGTGTTGGGCCATATTTTGGTGCTCAGCAAGCCCATGAATGCACTCATACAGGGACTAACAGGCTTTGTTACGAATACCGCCAATGCTGTAATTTTGGTGAGTACTACAACCATGTTGGTCTCGTTTTTTAATTGGGGGCTCGGCCTCATTTTTGGAGCGATTTTAGCACGAAAAGTGGCCGAGTCGGCTCAAAATAGGGGTTTTAAGATCAATTATCCCTTGGTGGGAGCTGCGGGTTACGTTGGGCTCATGGTTTGGCATGGTGGGATGAGCGGTTCTGCCCCATCTAAAGTCAGCGAAAGTGGTCACTTGGCCAGTTTTATGAATCAGATGGATCCTTCATTGCAATCCCAATTACCCGATCTTATCCCATATTCAGAAACGATTTTTAGCACTTCCAATCTATTGCTGTTTGGTATTCTTTTGATTTTGGTTCCACTATTCCTAAGTTTTATGGCCAAGCGATTGCCAACCACAGAAACCCGACTACCTATCTATAAAGGATGGTCTCCAGAAAAGAAAAAGTTACAGGGTGCGGAACGCTTGGATCATTCCAAGGTGGTAGGGATCGTTTTTGGAGCGATTGTATTGGTCGCCTTTTTCTATCAGTATTTCGACAACTTAAGCCGATATATCGTCACGCCCAATATGCTCAATTTATTTATGTTGGGGCTTGCACTTATGCTGCATGGTAGTTTTGCGAGTTTCCTGAATGCTGTGGAAGAGGCCATAAAAGGGGCCTCGGGTATTTTGATTCAGTTCCCTTTGTATTTCGGGATTATGGGCATCATGAGCGGAAGTGGAATGGTGGGTCAAATATCCGATTTCTTCGTATCCATTGCCACCGAAACCACCTTGCCACTGTTTACATTTTTCAGTGCTGGTTTGGTGAATATATTTGTGCCTAGCGGCGGTGGCCAATGGGCGGTACAAGGGCCTATTGTGGTGGAATCTGCCTTAAAACTGGGAGTGCCACTGAACAAGGCCGTTATGGCTTTGGCATACGGCGACCAGATTACCAATATGCTCCAGCCATTTTGGGCGTTACCCTTATTGGGCATCACCAAATTAAAAGCGAAGGAAATCCTTCCGTATACTTTATTACTAATGATTTTGGGAAGTGCGGTATTCTTATTGGGGTTGCTATTACTCTAAAAAGTAAACCTCACCGATACTAATTTTGAAATGTACTATCAGTGAGGTTAGTTTTGGGTTAGGTTACCGTTTTGAAAATTCAAATAACAATGATGATCAAAAAGTTTAGCCGGTATCAAAACGGTTCCTTAAATTTCATAAAAATTCCTGACTTTTCAAATTTGTCAAGACACTTTAACATGCTTTTTCATTGATGCACAATGATTTATCTTTCAGATGAAATATGGTTCCCACCCAGTGCGCAAGCCTCTCCAGAAGGATTGTTGGCCATTGGAGGCGATTTGTCGGTAGACCGGCTCATGTTGGCGTATCGATCTGGGATTTTTCCCTGGTTCAGTGATGGGGAACCGATTTTATGGTGGTCTCCCGACCCCAGAATGGTGCTTTTTCCCAATGCATTGAAAGTATCCAAAAGCTTGGCCCGAACCCTGAAGAAGGATATTTTTCAAGTTACCTTCAACCAACGTTTTTCTGAAGTCATACAGCAATGTGCCCAAAAAGTGCGTCCCGGACAAGAAAGTACGTGGATAACACACGAAATGATTGCCGCCTATGAACGCCTTCACGAATTGGGACATGCCAAATCCGTAGAGGTATGGCAAGAAGGGATTTTAGTGGGGGGACTTTATGGGATCGATCTACCCGAATATAAAGTGTTTTGCGGCGAGAGTATGTTTAGTAATCAAAGCGATGCCTCCAAAGTAGGATTTTATTTTTGGGTTCAGGAATTGAAACAAAGGAAATACCAATTGATCGATTGCCAAGTATACACCCAACATTTGGAAAGTTTAGGTGCTGTTGAAGTCCCAAGAAGTACTTTTATGAGATTACTAGGAGATTGATACCCCCTTGATATCAAGCATTTTCCGTATTTTCGTAATCCAATCCGAAAAATATGAAAGGAAAACACCTTACCTACTTACTTTGTTCAATTCTGTTGCTTGCCTCTTCATCCATGATGGCACAAGAGGTGTTGCCAAAGGGATTAACTGAAACCGAACAACAACTCATTGGTGATTACCAATTTAGTCAGCGTTTTACAGATCCTCCAGAAGGCCCTATCCGAAATATGGCAGAATGGGAGGAAGTGGAATATGTCGTAGTTACCTGGCAACCTAGCTTCCCCAATATTTTGCGACAAATAGTGGCAGCTGCTGTGGAAGAATGCAAGGTGATCATTACAACTCAAAATGAAACTTCTGTTGCCAATTATTTAAGTTCGAATGGTGTTGACCTAACCAATATTACATTCTTGGACGAAAACTGGGATAGTATTTGGATCCGGGATTATTTCGCAAACACCATTTATAGCGATGATACCGGAGAACGCGGATTGGTAGATTGGATTTACAATCGTCCTAGACCCAACGACGATGTGATGCCCGAAGCGCATGCCAACCTGTTGGGAATTCCATTTTACAGCACTACAACGGCTCCCAACGACCTAGTGAATACCGGAGGGAATTATATGAGCGATGGTTTGGGCAATGCATTTGCTTCAGAACTTATCCTTGAAGAAAATGGTGTTGGAAACCCCTATGGTGTAACACCTAAAACTGAAGCTGAGGTAGATGCCATTATGGAGGCTTATTTGGGGGTCACAAATTACATAAAAATGACTCCGCTTCCCTTTGATATCATCAACCACATCGATATGCATATGAAACTTCTGGACGAAGAGACCTTGTTGGTGAGTAGATATCCAGATGGAGTTGCAGATGGGCCACAGATCGAAGAGAACATCAATTATGTATTGGATAATTATCAGTCGGCCTTTGGCACACCCTATAAAATTAAACGTATTGATGCACCACCAAGTTCAGGGGGGTTATACCCTGATAATGGTGGTTATTACAGAAATTACACCAATGCCTTGTTCATAAATAAAACTGTTTTGTTACCCACCTATCGACCCGAAGTAGATGGGCCAGCCTTGGCACAATGGGAAGAAATGCTTCCAGGATACAATATTGTAGGAATTGATGTGGATAATCCCGGTGAAAACCTAATCGCACTGGTTGGAGCCATTCATTGTATTACGCATACCATTGGTGTTGAAAATCCGCTGTGGATTGTGCACCAGCCTGTCACCGAAGCGTCGAGTGGAGCTTCTGTTCAGTTGGACGCCATGATCAAACACAATTCGGGAATTGCCAGTGCTTCTGTATTTTGGCGCGAAGAAGGTCAATCCAGTTATACGGAGGTCCCAATGAGCCTTGCCTCAGGTGACAATTGGACCGCAGACCTTACGGTACCGAGCGATAATGTAACAATAGAATATTACATTGAAGCGGAGGCCGTTTCTGGTAAAGTTCAAGTAAGACCTATTGTTGCTCCACAAGGATATTGGAGCATGGAGGTAGGCGTTCTATCGGTGGATGAGTTTGCCGAAAATAACATTTCCATGCCGTATCCCAACCCCACTCGAGACATACTCAACTTCAACCTGAACCAGATTCAGGGGGATGTGACCATGACCATTACCAATGTTATGGGTCAGCAGTTAATGCAGCGTGAGATTCAGAATGCCAACGGAGTGGTTAGTCTTCAATTAAATGATGCATGGAGCGGGATATTACTGGTGAACTTTGAAGGAGAATTTGGTAAAATTACCCGAAAAGTATTGAAGTATTAACGATCTGTTTTTTAAAAATATGGAAACCGCCTTTGTATTGAAATAGGCGGTTTTTTTATGGGGTAAACTTCTAAAAGGAAGTTAAAAACCATGTATTTCGTCGAATAAATTTGGTTTTTAATCAGGTATTCAACACATTAGCATCAGATTTTTCCCAATAAATACTTATGAAACGTATTGCCCCCCTCTTGTGTATGCTATGTCTTTTCGTGGCTCCGCACCTTTCAGCCCAAACACAGACCAAGACCGATGTAAACAAAGACATCAACGTGGCCAAGGTGTATGAGCAGGTCGTAAAGGAAGGTTATGGCACTCCAGAAATCTATCTTAAGTTGGCCAATGAGTATTATTTTCAGAATAATTATGTCTTGGCAAAAAAGTGGTTCGAGAAAGTATTCGAATCGGAAAAGCCTACTGATAAAAAGATCATTTTCCGTTACAAACAAACCCTGAAAGCTTTGAAAGTGCAACTGGAGGGTAATCCCTATTTGGCTGTATCGGATAACTAAACCTCCTCGTAGCGGAAACAATCCACCACATGGTCGTTCACCATTCCTGTGGCTTGCATATGTGCATATACCACCGTAGTCCCCACAAATTTAAATCCTCTTTTTTTCAAGTCTTTACTAATGGTATCGCTTAATGGTGTATTGGCCGGAATGTCTTTCATGCCCTTAAATGTGTTTTTGATGGGTTTACCGTCTGTGAATTTCCAGATGTAGTTGCTGAAACTACCAAACTCCTCTTGAACCTCCATAAAGGCCTTTGCATTGGAAATGGTAGCATTAATCTTCAATTTGTTTCTTATGATGCCAGCGTCCTGCAAAAGGGAGTCGATCTTTTGCTGATCGTATGTTGCGATTTTCTTATAATTGAAGCGATCGAAGGCTTTTCTGAAATTTTCGCGTTTTCGCAAAACGGTAATCCAGCTCAATCCAGCCTGAAAAGTCTCAAGAATAAGGAATTCGAAAAGGGTGTCGTCATCTTTAACGGGAACACCCCACTCTTCATCGTGATAAGCAACATACAACGGATCATCACCACACCAAGCGCATCTTTTTTTCATGAATTTAAAGGTTTTAGTTGCGATGAGTGAAGTTAGTAAGATTTCGATAATTTTGCGACTTATAGTGTATGGAAATAATGACGAAAACTTCAGATAAGGCAACGATAGTAAAAGAACACTTAGAGAAGGCAACATCGTACGGTGCCTATAGGGAACTGGTATCGGAACATGCGGAAAGAGGAACCAGTACGGGACCCGAACAAACGGAGGCCTTAACACAATACACCCTATTGAATCATTCGAGAATGAAGCGGTTGGATAAGACCGTGAAGATTCCGGAAGGGGTTCAGGAAAAATTCCAACACTTCTCTGGACAGCAAACTTGGTTGGTCTTGACCGAAAGTTGGTGTGGGGATGCTGCCCAATCCATGCCGGCCATGAATAAGTTGGCAGGGCTGGCAGAGCATATCGAATTCAAAGTCTTACTACGGGACGATAACCCAGAACTTATGAATGAATTCTTAACCCACGGATCCATGTCCATCCCAAAGCTCATTGTTTGGGATCATAATAAGGCTGAGGTTGTGGGTGATTGGGGACCCAGACCATCCGTTGCAACGCAAATGGTAAAGGATTTTAAAGAAGAGCACGGAACTTTGACACCCGAATTTAAGAAGGATCTTCAGGTTTGGTACAATAAGGACAAAACACAGAATATCATAGAGGATTTAGCAGCTCTTATTGCCTAATACTGTCCGGGGAATAGATAGGTAATTGTGCCCAATTGTTTGGGCGTATCGGCTTGGGTCGTGAACTTGGCTTTTCGAGCATAGGTGAGGGCACTTTCTATTAAGCACCCATTAGTGGTCGTAGAACTTTCTTTATTATAGCTTGCTTTGGTTACTTTTCCCAAAGCATTTACTTCCACGTTTATTACAATGGCGCCTCCGCTATCACAAGTATATACGGGATTTCGAAGGGATAATGCTTTGCGGCCATTAAGAAGGTAACTAATGGTGGTTTTGCGGTTGACGCCTTCAGGGTCTCCTTCTTCTTTGTTGGAGTTGCGTTTTTTGGAAAGCTTTTCTTTCACTTTTTTTAGATGATCCTTGGCATCGGCGATAGCCAAGTCATTGGTGCTTGTATCCATCTCGGAAGGGTCATTTTCCGCGCCCGAATCTTCCGCATCCAAAGCTTCGTTATTGCGTTCATTCTCGAGTTCCCTAATGAATTCTTCGGCCTCATTGTAAGCAGAATGGGTTTCGATTTTTACATTTTCGGTGGAAACGGTAGCCAATTCCTCTTCCCATTCTTCTTCTGCATATTCTACGGGCATGCTTTCTTCCTCCGATTGGTTCTTTTTATGAAGCTTTACGCTTAGCATGAACAGTACCAGTGTGCCTACCAAAAGGCTGGTAATAAGGAAGGCACGGTAGGAATAATTCAGGTTCATGTGGGCAAATTGACTATTTTTTCTGAAGTAGACAAGTAATTTTAATAGGTTTTAACGTATGGATTAAGAACTCTTTAATGCATGTTCGAAATCTTCAATAGACACAGCATCCTTTACATCGAAGTCCCCGATCTTCGTCCTTCGCAGGGCCGAAAGGTGTGCGCCATTGTTCAAAACCTTTCCAAAATCATGTGCCAGAGATCTAATGTAAGTGCCCTTACTGCAGGCGACGCGGAAATCTACATGGGGCATTTCTATGTTCGTTATTTCGAATGCCGAAATATGGATGGTTCTCGTGGGGATTTCTACTTCCTTGCCCGCCCGAGCGAATTCATACAGGCGCTTTCCGTCCTTTTTTAGCGCAGAAAAAACGGGCGGCTGTTGCTGAATATCACCCAGGAAATGTTGCGTGGCTTCATGGATCATTTCAGAAGTAATTCCAGCGGTGTCAAAGGTGTTGTCAACCTCCGTTTCCAAATCATAACTCGGGGTAGTTGCGCCCAGCGTAATGGTGCCGGTATACTCTTTTTCCTGGGCTTGATACGTCTCTATCTTTTTGGTAAACTTGCCCGTACATAGAATAAGAAGCCCGGTCGCTAATGGGTCTAAGGTCCCCGCATGGCCCACTTTGATCTTTTTAATATTGAACTGCTTTCGGATGAGCCATCGAACCTTGTTCACTACCTGAAATGAGGACCATTCCAAGGGTTTATCAATGA
>JAHQVM010000028.1 GCA_019634365.1 Flavobacteriaceae bacterium
GGTTTCAGCATTTGGGCTTAGCAACCAAACCGATCTCTCCAGAACCGAGGCCAAGGAACTGATCGAAACCTATTACAAAACCTATCCCAAACTCAGGGATTATATGAGTGAACAGGTGGATTTTGCGCGGGACAATGGCTATGTGCAAACCGTTTTGGGTCGCCGACGCTACCTAAAGGATATCAATTCCCGCAATGCCGTAGTGCGAGGTGCCGCAGAGCGAAATGCGGTGAATGCACCCATCCAGGGAAGTGCTGCCGATATCATCAAAATTGCCATGATCAACATTCATAAAAAGCTGAATGAAGGCGGTTTTAAGAGCAAAATGCTCTTACAAGTACATGACGAATTGGTGTTCGATGCCTATAAGCCGGAATTAGAGTCACTTCAGAAAATGATCAAGGAGGAAATGGAAAATGCTTATAAAATGAATGTTCCTTTGGATGTAGAAATTGGACTGGGCGAAAACTGGTTGGAGGCGCATTAAAAAAGCCGAAAGCAAATCGCTTCCGGCCTACACTTAATAATTACAAGCTAACACTTGTTTCAGATAATACCCTCAATCGATATAAATCTGAAGGGATAGTTCGTAAATGGCTGAATGTCCTTCCCTCTTCAGCCATTACAAATAAAATACATTGAAGGCTCTAATAAAAAAGGAAGCTCACAGCATTCATGAATATGGAGAAAAAAAGGCCATAAACTTAATTGCTTATGGCCTTCATTCTATATTTTAGATTTCTTTAATTACGTGTCCATATCCATGTTGCCGTTCCGAAATCCGGATCCTCCACTGCAAAGGTCAATGTATTACCATTGAGATCCACAGTTTCTGTATCTGTTTCGCCTTCAGCTGTAATGGATAATTGATCCCCATTAAGCTCCCACGTACCCGTTAAAGCAACGGGGTCTATACAAACAACATCGGCAGTTCCGTTAATAATATCTATTTCGATATCAATTTCACTGGTTGAAGAAGCAAAAGCTCCATTCTCTGAAAAAGTTGCTGTCGACATATAACAAGGCAGCTCTTCCAAAAAGTCGTTTGATGCCGTTCCGTCCAAATTAACATCTACAGGCTGATCGAGTATATAACTCGTCAAGATCCAGGTTCCTACTAGTGACGATGTCTCATTTCCGCCATCATCATCATTGGAACATGCGCCTAGGGTAAGGGCAATTACTAAAAGACTTACAAATTTTTTCATGTGTTAAGATTTTATTTTGGCCGCAAAGAACGTACAATTCCATCAAATGAAAAAAAGGAAAAACCCTGAATTCATTAAAAACACCCTGTAAATGTGGTAAATGCCGTTCTCACTTTTGGGCTTTGCCCTATTCCTTCAGAATTTTTATCTTCAGCACAATGAAATTCTACCCGTTCCACAAGCGTCTCGCTTTCATTCTTGGCCCCCTGCTGTTCGCCATAATTTTGATTTTACCCAATACGCTAATCTCCCCAGAAATAGATACTGTTTTGGCAGTGGCAGTTTGGATGATTGTTTGGTGGATTAGCGAAGCGGTGTCCATCTCGGTAACCGCATTGTTACCGTTGGCCTTGTTCCCATTACTGGGCATTATGGACATAAAATCGGTGGCCGGGAATTATGCCAATCCTATTGTTTATTTGTTTTTTGGTGGGTTTGTAATTGCGCTCGCTCTGGAAAAAGTACAGCTGCACAAGCGTATTGCTCTTTCCATTCTCAAAATTACAGGGGTGAAGGCCAACGGAATTATCTTTGGATTTATGCTAGCCACAGCTTTAATGAGTATGTGGATTTCGAATACCGCCAGTACTGTGGTGATGTTACCCATTGCTGTTTCGGTGATTACACTTCTCATGAACGATCGTGATGGTTTTACCAAAAATGATCAGAATTTCGCTTTGGCCATCATGTTGGGCATTGCATTTTCTGCCAATATTGGCGGAATGGCAACCCTCATCGGAACCCCTCCCAATAGTGTGATGCTGGCCTTTCTAAATGAAGAATACCAAATCGACATCGGCTTTTTTCAATGGATGAAAATGGGCGTTCCTTTTTCAGCTGTTATGCTGCTCATCGCCTACGCATGCATCGTCTATCTTTTTTTCCCGAATCGATTGGGAAAAATCCAATCTTCTGGAGATATTATTTCGGAAGAATTGAGGAAACTGGGGCCAATTTCAAGGGACGAAAAAGTGGTACTCGCCATTTTTCTACTTACGGCCATCGCTTGGATGCTAAGGGGGAGTCTTAACCAATGGTTTCCCAATCTTAAATTGACTGATACCACCATAAGCATGATAGCCGCTGTCGCCATGTTCGTGGTACCGCTTAATTTCAAAAAGGGAGAGTTTCCCCTACAATGGCAAGACACCCAAAAATTGCCTTGGGGCATTTTAGTCCTTTTTGGTGGTGGCTTGGCTTTGGCATCTGGCCTTACCCAAGCAGGTTTTATCGATCTCATTGGAGACTATATTTCTTCAAAATCACATTGGAGTGTATTTATTGTAACCGCTGTGCTCATTGGTTTGATGTTATTCATGACCGAGCTCATGAGCAATGTTGCCTTGGTAACGATTATGGTTCCCTTGGTGGTAGGGATTGCCATTGGTCTCGATACGCCCATCCTAGAGATGGTCATTCCCGTAACACTGGCATCCAGTTGCGCCTTTATGTTGCCCATGGCCACTCCACCCAATGCGATCGTATTTGCGAGCGGGCATATAAAAGTGCATCAAATGGCTCGGGTAGGAGTCGTTCTAAATTTCATCTCCATAGGACTACTTATTCTCTTGACCTATTTTGTCGTTCCGGGATTGTTTTCTTTGGGATGATTAGATGAATGTCCGGTCGAGCAGATTCCTCGTTCACAAAAAGTTATTGCAATGTCGCCTCGAGCGCAGTCGAGAGGTTTCAATTGTAATTACTTTTTAATAGCTCTCGACTGCGCTCGAGCCGACAAGCATTCGACCAGACAAGAAAAAAGTCCCCGAGACGAGGACTTTCCAAAATTAACCGATATATGAATACACCTTACGATGTCATTCTCCTAGAGAACGAATCGGTAGGTAGCTTTAATTAAAAAAGTGTTTTGTGGACGGGCACCCAACAGTTGATTATCTATAATTTCGCCAAAGTCATTGTTTACATCACCCAATCCAGTAATTCCTTGAGACCAAACCAGGAAGATTTCTGACCCTGGAATGTATTCCCAGCGCAGTACCAGGTTACTTCGGAATTGTACAAAGGCAAAATCTGGATCGCCAAAAGAATAATCGGTTTCGCCATTGCGATCCTCATCTATAAGATAAGCACCATCTTCTCCGCTAAATGAAATCTGATTATCATCAAACCAAGTGACCCGTTCATTTAAATCACTGGCTACAGGATCGTTCACATAGTTGAAATTCGAAAACTTCGCCTTGAAAATAAACGGCTGTCCATAATATTGAATGGTCAAGTTGGGATTTATATTGTAGTTCACCCTAAGTGTCGTACTTAATGATTCATTATCAATCTCACCCAGAATATACCTTGGCGTACCATTAAAGTCGGTCTCCGTAACATACTGGGTTTTGTTGGGGTTCACCTCAAACTCATTGATGAGGGACAAACTCAATGTATTCAACGGTTGGTAAAAGAACCTCAACACATAGCGCTGGAAGGAAAAATTGTTCTGCGTAGCACTGGAATACACATAACCTGCATGCATACTGAATTTCTTTCGCCCATCGGTTCCCGAAAAAAGGAAAACAAAATTCTCATCATTCCATCGCCATCTGGGGCCTCCACGCAATACGGTATTACTGAAAATCCTCGGCTTATGACCAAATCCCGCTTCACTCCACCAGTTGTTTTTCCAGTTTACATAGCCATTGATCTCATATTGAATTCGGTTGTAATTTCCATCGAAATCATACTGCGTGAATTGATTTACCCCTACATTCGCTTGACGGAACCAACTCGTGGGTTTGTTCCAAAGTCTTCTAATATTGGCGTATTGGGTAATTTGATCGGCCTGACGCAAGAACCCGATATCGTTCAGCTCCAATTCGGGGGAGCGGAAATTACCTCCAATGTTATAGCGCCAATTTCCCCCACCGCCTTTACCAACCTCAAAACTTCCTCCCGATCCAGTAAGTGAAGTACGGGTAGGATCTACTGAAACATGACCAGCATCGGTACGCTGAAAAAGGTGTGTCAAGGAACGCTGGGTCAATTCAATAGATTCTGCACTTCCAGATACTGTACTGGCCACAAACTTCCCTGTTGCATAATACCTTCTTTCTTTCCAATTATGCCGAAAATCTACCCCACCAGAAAATGCTTTTTCCCTGAGAAAATCCAGATTGCCTTCAATATTACGATGGGTATAAGTGGCAATCCCTCCAATAAAACTATTGTTATCATTAAAATCCTGTTGCAGTCGCAATACAGAATAACTCGTAAGTGGCTCCACCAATTCCTCGCGCTCTTCCCCCACTTCGTCTATATTATCCAGAACGTCTTGTCGGGTGTCTAACTCAATTTTGGCGTACTCCTTATCAGTTATACTTTGCAGAGCTCCAATAGATAATCCATTTTTAGTTTTCCCACTAAACTTAGCGGCTCCCAATATGGTTGTATTTATAGGTATGTCTTGAAATTCCCCTCTACTTCCATCGGCAGAAGTAAATCCTTGGGGTGAACGTCCTATGCGTCGCGAGAAGAATAAATTGTCGGACCCGCCACCTACACGGAAATCGAACACGTTTTTGTTCTCCACGAAGAAAGGCCTTCGTTCCTGAAAGAATATTTCGAAACCGTCCAGGGCAATGGCTCCTGGGTCTGCATCTACCTGCCCAAAGTCGGGATTAACCGTGAGGTCCAAGGTAAGGTCATTGGTGATTCCAATTTTGGCGTCCAATCCTCCTGTAAAGTTGGTATTCGAACCATCGCGGAAAGGATTTCCAGGTTCCTCTTCAAAAGTATCCAATTGTGCCACGGTATAAGGTTGTATCTCCAACTGCTTTTGTGGCTTAATCCCTTTGATTCCTTTTAAAATCCCGAATTCACTCACCCATCCTGGAGGATTTGCCGGTAGTGGTTGCCAAAGGGAACGTTCTTCATTCCTGAAATAACGCCTTGTGGACTGAATTCCCCATTCTTGTTCTTCATCGTTTCCAAAGCGCAACTGGCTCAATGGAATTCGGAATTCTGCCGTCCATCCATCATCATCGATTCTGGTACTGAGGTACCAGATGGGATTCCAGCTTCCATCCCAATTCCCATTGTTGGAAATAAACTCATCTCCTTTTACTCCAGAAGCCGAAGCGGTAAACGAAAAGCCGGAGCGATCATCGTTATAACTATCAATATTTATCTCGACCCAGTCTCCGGGAAAATCGTCCCTTCGACCCATTCTTTTTTCGATCGTAGAGGGATCTGCCTGATAACATTTAAATGCAACATAGAGGTTTTTATCATCATAGGCGATCTTCATTTTGGTCTGCTCGGTAGGTGGTGTTCCCACATCCGGTTCGAACTCAACATAATCCGTTGTCCATTCCACAACATCCCATGCCGCTTCATCCAGCACACCGTCTATGGTAATTCCATCGGTTCCTGCAATGGAAGCTGTAGTATAGATTCTCTTTTCATAGGAGACCTGTGCTGTGGAATCTTGTGTGGTGGAATTATTGTTCTGCGAAAAAGCAATTAAGGGTACCAGAAAGAGGACCCAAAACGGTGCATTGTTGATAGTCATGGTTATTAGTCGCTTTTGTGATTGATGTCTTAAAGACTTGAATATCGGGGGAGCGTGACAGTTTTGTTTTATAATTAGCAGAAATTTAACTTTTTTAACGTGCTTCCGGATGCCCTCAAAAAAAGCGTGTGGCTCATTGTTTTTCAAATAAATAACATTACCTTTGCACCCCTTTTTGAAGGGAAAACAATGTTTTAATAACTCATAGACAAAAAACTTATGGATACATTAAGTTACAAAACGGTATCTGCTAACAAGGCCACTGTTAACAAAGAGTGGGTTTTGGTAGATGCGGACGGGCAAGCATTGGGTCGTCTAGCAAGCGAGGTTGCAAAATTACTTCGCGGTAAACACAAACCAAACTTTACACCTCACGTAGACTGTGGTGATAATGTGGTGGTTACTAATGCTGCAAAAATCAATTTAACCGGAAAAAAATGGACCGACAAGTCTTACATCCGCCACACTGGATATCCAGGTGGACAGCGTTCTTTGACCGCTCAGGAATTGTACGACAAAGATCCTACAAGACTGGTAGAAAAGGCGGTAAAAGGAATGTTGCCAAAAAACAAATTGGGAGCTGCTCTATTCAGAAACCTTCGTGTGTACGCTGGTGCAGAGCATGACCAAGAGGCGCAAAACCCAAAAGTAATTAACCTTAACAACAGCAAGTAATGGAGACCATACACAAAATTGGAAGAAGAAAAACGGCTGTTGCACGTATTTATGTTTCTGAAGGAAAAGGAAACATCACCGTGAACAACCGCGAATTGGATAACTATTTCACAACCGCTACCCTGCGTTACAAAGTAAACCAGCCATTGGCACTTACAAATAACGAAGGTGCTTTCGATATTAAAGTAAATGTATACGGAGGTGGAATCACAGGACAGGCCGAAGCAGTTCGCTTGGCTATTTCCCGTGCACTTTGCGAATTGAACGAAGAAAACAGAACGGTTCTAAAACCAGAAGGATTACTCACCAGAGATCCAAGAATGGTGGAGCGTAAGAAATTCGGTCAGAAGAAAGCACGTAAGAAATTCCAGTTCTCTAAACGTTAATATTTTTGCCAGATCTGTTGGGTGTTCCCCGGGAGCACCCAATGGGAAAGGCCAAGTTCATATTTTATTAATTATTCAGCTGTTAGTCCCTTCCTTTGCCGGGAGCGACGTTGGTTTAGCATCTAAATTGCGCCCGAGCGCGATTGCTATCTAGACAGAACGTAAACTAAAACAAAATGGCAAACAACAAAGAGGTCAAGAATCTTCTTGACGCTGGTGTTCACTTTGGACACCTTACACGTAAATGGAATCCCAACATGGCTCCTTACATCTACATGGAGCGTAACGGAATCCACATCATCAACCTTTACAAAACTGCTGCGAAACTTGAGGAAGCTAATGAAGCCCTTAAGAAGATTGCTGCCAGTGGACGTAAAATCCTATTCGTAGCTACCAAAAAGCAAGCGAAAGACATCGTTGCAGAAAAAGCAAAAGGAGCCAACATGCCTTACATCACAGAAAGATGGCCTGGTGGAATGTTAACCAACTTCGTAACCATTCGTAAGGCGGTTAAGAAAATGACTGCGATCGATAGAATGAAGCAGGACGGAACCTTCAACACGCTTTCTAAGAAAGAGCGTTTGGCAGTAGACCGTACCCGTGCAAAATTGGAAAAGAACTTAGGTTCTATTACCGATATGAGCCGTCTTCCTGGAGCTTTATTCGTAGTGGATACTACGCGTGAGCACATTGCCGTAAAAGAGGCCCAAAAATTGAACATCCCAATTTTCGCTATGGTAGATACCAATAGTGATCCTCGTCCGATCGACTACGTGATCCCATCTAACGATGATGCATCCAAGTCTATCGAGAAGATCGTTAGCAGTGTTGCCAACGCCATTTCTGACGGACTTGCCGAAAGAAAAGCTGGTAAGGAAAGTGGTGGTGATGCTCCCGCAGAGGCGAAAGCTCCAAGAAAAAGAGCAGCCGCTGTTGCAGCACCAGCAGAAGCAGCTAAAGAAGAAGAATAAATAACAATTCAATAATACTGAAAAGTCGTTTGAGTTTATTCTTCGGGAGTACTTTTGAACGACTTTTTACAATTTTCACACATTAAATTAAACACTTACAACGATGGTAAAAATAACCGCCGCACAAGTAAATGAATTAAGAAAGAAAACCGGAGCCGGAATGATGGACTGTAAAAAGGCATTAGTAGAGGCTGAAGGTGACTTCGATAAAGCAATTGAAATCCTTCGTAAAAAGGGTCAGAAAATCGCCGAAAAAAGAGCCGATAGAGACTCAAGTGAAGGAGCTGTTATTGCAAAAGTAAACGATGCTGCCAACAAAGGTGTGATCGTTTCCCTTAATTGTGAAACCGACTTCGTAGCTAAAAACGAAACCTACGTTGCTATGGCACGTAAAATGGCTGAAGTAGCATTAGGAACCGCTAGCAAAGAAGAGTTCTTGGCTGCCGAGTTCGAATCAGGAATGACCGTTCAGGAAAAATTGACTGAGCAAACTGGTGTTATTGGAGAGAAAATCGAAATCGGTGGTTTCGAAACCTTAGAAGCTCCTTTCGTTGGGTCTTACATCCACGGAAACAAAATTGGTGCTTTGGTAGGACTTTCTAACGCCATCAATGATGCTACTCAAGTTTCTAAGAACATTTCCATGCAGGTAGCTTCTATGGGAGCCACTACGCTTTCCTATAAAGATTTCGATCCTGCCTACGTTGCTTCCGAAACTGAAGCCCGTATTGCTGCTATTGAAAAGGATAATGAAGAGTTGGCCCGTTTGGGAAAAACGTTGAAAAACGTTCCTCAATTTATTTCCAGAATGCAGTTGACCGATGATGTTTTGGCACAGGCCAAAGCCGATATCGAAGCGCAATTGAAATCGGAAGGAAAGCCAGAACAAATCTGGGATAAGATTGTTCCTGGAAAAATGGATCGTTTCATTAGCGATAACACTACATTGGATCAAGAGCAGTGTCTTTTGGACCAAAACTACATTATGGATGAGAAACAAAGTGTTGCAGACTATGTAGCCAGTCAAGGTGAAGTAGCTGTAACTGGATTCAAAAGAGTTTCTTTGTCTTAATCATATTGAATTCTAAATTCTTGAAGCCGCTTAGATCACTAAGCGGCTTTTTTTGTCCCGTTTGGTTTTTGGCCCAATAATTCCTTATTCGAAATCGGAATGACCGTATTTCACATTTAATTTCCCCAAAAGGATATCAAATTTTCGTTATTTTTACGCCAGCAAATCACCAGCATGCAGTACAAACGAATTTTATTGAAACTTTCTGGAGAAGCCCTTATGGGGAACCGACAATACGGTATCGATCCGGAAAGACTGAAAGAATATGCCCAAGAAATAAAACAGATCACCGAAAAAGGTGTCCAAGTAGCTATCGTTATTGGTGGTGGTAATATTTTTAGGGGTGTAGCGGGAGCTAGTAAGGGAATGGATCGCGTACAGGGTGACCATATGGGAATGTTGGCCACCGTTATTAATGGACTGGCCCTACAGAGCGCTATGGAAGATGAAGACATCCCTACCCGCTTGCAAAGTGCCATTAAGATCAATGAAGTTGCAGAACCATTCATTCGAAGAAAAGCCATCCGCCATTTGGAAAAAGGCCGTGTGGTAATCTTTGGTGGAGGAACTGGAAACCCGTACTTTACTACCGATAGTGCCGCTGTACTTAGGGCTATTGAGGTAGAAGCCGATGTGATCCTCAAGGGAACACGTGTGGATGGAATTTATACCAGTGATCCAGAAAAAGATGACAAGGCAACAAAATTCGATTTTATCAGTTTTGATGAAGTACTGAAGAAAGGTTTGAAGGTCATGGATACAACAGCCTTTACATTGAGCCAAGAAAACGAATTGCCCATTATTGTATTCGATATGAATACCAAAGGGAACCTACTTAAGGTCGTTTCTGGTGAAAAAATTGGGACGAAAGTAAATCTATAGGCTCGGACTTTTTGGAACAATTGTTGCATTTCCGAAGAAAAAATTAAATTTGAGCATGGAAGACGAAATTAAATTTATCATAGATAGCGCCAAAGAGGCCATGGGGCAATCGTTGGGACGTTTGGAAAAACAATTGGCAAATATCCGTGCCGGGAAGGCATCCCCGTCCATGTTAAATGGAGTAATGGTCGATTATTACGGAAGTCAAACTCCGCTAAACCAAGTAGCCAATGTAAGTACTCCCGATGGGATGACCATAACCATTCAGCCATGGGAGAAAGCCATGATTCCCGAAATTGAGAAAGGCATTCATATGGCCAATCTGGGCTTTAATCCTATGAACAATGGAGAAAGTGTCATTATCAATGTGCCACCACTTACCGAAGAGCGCCGTCGTGAGTTGGCAAAGCAAGCCAAGTCTGAAGCAGAAGATGCTAAAGTGGGTATACGTAATGAACGCAAAAGTGCCAACAATGAGATAAAAGGATTGGACGTAAGTGATGACATGAAGAGCAATCTTGAAATCGACGTTCAGGAATTAACCGATGCTCACATTAAAAAAATAGACGAAATGTACGCCAAGAAAGAATCGGAAATCATGACCGTGTAACTTTGGCGAGTTAAACAAAATACAATAAAGCGGCTCAATTGCCGCTTTCTTTATACATTTAAACCAAACACCTCACATTGCGAATCGCCCTCCTTTTTCTTTTCCTTTTTTTGGGTTTTACCCAGTATTCCCATGGAGAATCTTTACTTCAGGAGGTGGTAAATGATACGGTAAAAAAGCAGAAAAAAGAGAACCCCTTCACTACAGGTTACTACCCCGTTGGATTCTTTGACATTGATCTGCGGTACTTCATTAAATACAATAATTACGAATCGTTCCGACTGGGCGTAGGGGGAATTACCAACGAACGTCTTTTCGAAAACTTCAAGGTAGGTGGCTACGTCGCCTATGGTACCAAGGACAAAAACTACAAGTACAGTATCGGTGGAAATTTACGTTTGCACCCCGAAACCAATACATGGTGGGATTTGTATTACACGAGTGATATTGGTGAAATTGGAAGCTTTGCCTATCTCACAGACGCAAGGGTATATTCGGTTTTTGAACCCAGGCGTATTAACGTTATCCAGTTTTATACATACCGAAAATGGCATACAGGGCTCCAACACGAGTTTTCTCCTAAAGTTCTTTCCGAAATTCGTCTTTCTAGAACCAAAGTAGATCAAATCGAAGATTATCAGTTTGTGAAAGACGGTGAAAACTACCGCAATTATCACACTACCGAAGCCACTGTATCGGTTCGATTTAGCCCGAAAACGAAATTTGTGACCGTAGACGACGGGAGGATCGAATATTTCGATGGCTTCCCTAAAATAAGCGCTCAGGTAACCCAAGGAATTAGAAATGTGGCCAAGAGTGATTTCAATTATACCAAATTGGGGTTGAAATTCGACTATTACATTAAACGCACCGATTTGTCTTCCAGCAACTTCCTTTTAGAAGGAATGACGGCATTCGGAGATGTCCCGCTCACCCATTTGTTTCATGCCTATCCCAATGCCCCGACCAAGGATGAAATCCTTCAGCGTTTTTCGGTGGCAGGAACACGCAGTTTCGAAACCATGTATTTTGGGGAATTTTTCTCCGATCAACTCATCACATTTCAAGGGAAACACAGTCTTCGGAGGTTCTATTTTTCAGACAAATTTAAACCCGAATTGGTATTCATTACCCGCCATGCCATCGGGGATTTAAGAAACCCCGAAGAGCATCAGGGAATTGCATTTAACACCTTGAATGAATTCTATTCTGAATCCGGTTTTGAACTCAATAGGATCATCTTTGGTTTTGGGCTTAGCTTTGCCTATCGATACGGGTTTTATCATTTGGAGGATTTCGAAGACAA
>JAHQVM010000029.1 GCA_019634365.1 Flavobacteriaceae bacterium
AATGCGTTTCCCAGAAAACTTTCGGACACGGAAGTTATCAATGTAGGTACCATTCACTACTTTTTTAACCAGGGAATCGAACAAGTACTGTGCGTGTTCCTCGTCTTTCTTAATGTAAGCCAGCTTGGCTTGACGCCTATATTTTCGGATGTTTTTGCCTATCGCTTGGGAGAATAGATCCTTGGGCTCTTGTTCCTGGGAGAGCATCGGTAGGCTAACAAATATGAATAGGGCAAGTATTAGTTTACCCATAGGCATTTAGCGATTGGTTGGCGTAAATGTAACAAGAATTGTTAAAATGAAGGTTAGTTGAAAGATAAATTACTCTTTTCGTACCGTTTTCTGTATCAGTTAGATACCTAGAAATAACGCAAGAATCATGAAAGTTATCGCATTCTGCGACCTCTTCCTCTGTGGCCTCCTCCATATTGCTGCTTAGGAATGCCCACACGTTTCATCTGCTGCTTCATCATTTTAATTTGATCCCCCAACATATTGTGCTTATCCAACTTTTTGGCTTCCGCTAAAAGGCTTTCAGCTTCCCGCTTGCGGTTTTTGCTCATAGCAATACCAGCAAGGTTCAATTTTACCATGGCCATATCGGCACTCATGTTCAATCCAAGCTTTTCTGCTTTTTTGAAATACTTTTCCGCTTCATTCATATTGGTTTGAGAAACCATTAGGCCGTTCAGGTAATTGTAATACCCTTGCTGTTTGGTGACCAAAGCACTTTCTGGATTAGGAATTCGATCCAACCATTTTTTGGCACCGGGAAAATTTTGTTTTCTAAGCTGCAGAAAGGCTAGTAAGATCATTTCGTTCTTAAAATACAGGAAGACAAACACACCTGCCAATAGGATAAACATGATTCCATTACCAATGTTTCCTTCGTAAAATTGCCATACGACCGCAGCCACACTAAGGACTGCCAGTACAAGCTTGATGTTTTTATTGAACATTATATATGCTTTTGTTTGTTCTAGTTATTATTAAAGTTATTTGGAAAATTCCAACCTATTTCCCTTGGGATTCGCTGGTGTTTTATAAGGTCGACAAAGGTACTAAAAACAAACCGAAATATTTTCACGTTTCCATTTGTGGAAGTAAAAAATGATCGTATATTTGCACCCGACTTTCAGGAAAGGTCTGTTATATTAAAAAATTATCAGAAGGATATAATATAAGTAGCGATGAAAAGAACATTTCAGCCATCAAAGAGAAAAAGAAGAAATAAGCACGGATTTAGAGAGCGTATGGCTTCTGTAAATGGACGCAAGGTATTGGCCGCGCGAAGAGCGAAAGGCCGAAAGAAACTTTCTGTATCCTCTGAGCCACGTCACAAAAAATAAATGTTGATAACTCATAAATAAAAGGTGTTGTTTTTAGTAACAACACCTTTTTTTTATACCCTAATGCATCGTAATTTTAACGCCCAAAATAAAGTTCTTTATTTATGCCTAAAAATGACAAATTAAAATCCGTTTTAATTATTGGTTCTGGTCCTATTATTATTGGACAAGCATGTGAATTTGATTATTCTGGATCCCAAAGTCTAAGGTCCCTTAGAGAAGATGGTATCGAGACCATCCTTATCAATTCCAACCCCGCAACCATTATGACAGATCCCTCAATGGCAGATCACGTTTACCTGTTGCCATTGAATACAAAATCTATCATTAAAGTACTAAAAGATCACCCTCAAATTGATGCTGTATTACCCACTATGGGTGGACAGACTGCACTTAACCTCTGCATCGAGGCAGACGAAAAAGGCATTTGGCAAGATTTCGGGGTAGAACTCATTGGGGTTGATATAGATGCCATAAATATCACGGAAGATAGAGAACAGTTCCGCGCGCTCATGACGGAAATAGGCATACCCATGGCGCCGCAGTTAACAGCCAACTCTTACCTAAAAGGCAAGGAAATTGCTCAGGAATTTGGATTCCCACTCGTAATTAGAGCGTCCTATACCCTTGGGGGTGCGGGTGCATCCATTGTTTATGACCCAAAGGATTTTGACGAACTACTTACCCGTGGTCTTGAGATATCACCTATTCACGAGGTAATGATCGATAAGGCCATGATGGGTTGGAAGGAATACGAGTTGGAGTTGCTTCGTGATAACAATGACAACGTAGTAATCATCTGTGCTATCGAAAATATGGATCCCATGGGAATCCATACAGGGGATTCTATTACCGTAGCTCCAGCGATGACCTTAAGTGATCGTACCTACCAAAGGATGCGGGACATGGCCATTAAAATGATGCGGAGTATTGGAGATTTTGCAGGAGGTTGTAATGTACAGTTTGCGGTCAGTCCCGATGAAAAAGAAGATATCATCGCTATTGAAATCAACCCACGTGTTTCCCGATCATCTGCCTTGGCCTCTAAGGCAACGGGTTATCCCATTGCGAAAGTGGCTTCAAAATTGGCGATTGGATATAACTTGGATGAATTGGACAACCAAATCACCAAATCAACTTCGGCGCTTTTCGAGCCTACCCTGGATTATGTGATCGTTAAGATCCCTCGATGGAATTTCGATAAGTTCGAAGGTTCCGATCGAACCTTAGGTCTTCAAATGAAAGCCGTTGGAGAGGTAATGGGGATTGGTCGTTCCTTCCAAGAAGCACTGCATAAAGCTACTCAGTCTTTGGAGATTAAAAGAAATGGCTTGGGTGCCGATGGTAAAAGCTACACCAACTACGAGCAGATTTTGGAAAAACTGGAATTTGCCAGTTGGGATCGTGTCTTTGTCATTTACGATGCGATTCAGATGGGGATTCCATTGAGTAGAATCCATGAGATCACCAAAATCGATATGTGGTTCCTGAAGCAATACGAAGAATTGTATATGCTTGAAAAGGAAATCTCATCCTATGCGTTGGACACCTTACCAAGGGAATTGCTCCTGGAAGCCAAACAAAAAGGATATGGGGATCGACAGATCGCCCATATGCTGGGATGTCTTGAGAGTCAGGTATACAAAAAGCGTGAAGAGCTCAATATTCAGCGGGTTTATAAATTGGTAGATACCTGTGCTGCCGAATTTAAAGCAGAAACGCCTTACTATTACTCCACCTTCGAAAATGAAATGGAAACTGCCGATGGGGAGAAATACGCCCAAAACGACAGTGTAGTAACCGATAGAAAGAAAATCATTGTGCTTGGTTCTGGTCCTAACCGTATCGGACAGGGAATCGAATTCGATTATTGCTGCGTACACGGAGTGTTAGCGGCAGCAGAATGCGATTATGAAACCATCATGATCAATTGCAACCCCGAAACGGTTTCCACCGACTTCGATGTGGCAGATAAACTGTATTTCGAACCCGTCTTCTGGGAACATATTTACGATATTATCCGTCATGAGAAGCCTGAGGGAGTAATTGTGCAATTGGGAGGGCAAACAGCGCTTAAATTGGCCGAGAAACTGGAACGCTACGGAATTAAGATCATGGGGACGAGTTTCCAATCCTTGGATTTGGCCGAGGACCGTGGAAGTTTCTCCACCCTGTTGAAAGAGAACAATATTCCTTATCCCAACTTCGGAACGGCAGAAACCACCGAAGAAGCCTTGGCACTTGCAGACGAGCTGGACTTCCCATTATTGATTCGTCCCTCCTATGTTTTGGGTGGACAGGGAATGAAGATTGTTATCAACAAGAAGGATCTGGAAGCGCATGTTGTGGACTTACTGCGTAAAATACCCAATAACAAACTACTATTAGACCATTATCTGGATGGTGCCATCGAAGCCGAAGCCGATGCTATTTGTGACGGGGAAAATGTATACATCATTGGGATCATGGAACATATAGAACCATGTGGAGTACACTCCGGAGATTCTAACGCAACGCTTCCTCCTTTTAACCTTGGAGAATTCGTGATGCAACAGATAAAGGATCATACCAAAAAGATCGCCCTTGCGCTTAATACTGTTGGGCTTATCAATATCCAGTTTGCCATCAAGGACGACCAGGTGTATATCATTGAAGCAAATCCACGTGCCTCAAGGACGGTTCCCTTCATTGCTAAAGCCTATGGAGAACCTTATGTGAATTATGCGACTAAAGTGATGCTGGGTGAGAATAAGGTAACCGATTTCGACTTTAAACCGGAGTTGGAAGGTTATGCCATTAAGCAACCGGTGTTCAGTTTTAATAAGTTCCCGAATGTGAATAAACAACTGGGACCTGAGATGAAGAGTACAGGAGAAAGTATCTTATTTATCGATAATTTAAAAGAGGATGAATTCTACGAATTATACTCTAGAAGAAAGATGTACTTAAGTAAATAATTTGCCTTATTTTGGCAATATGAGAATTATTACTTGCTGTATTATCTGCCTTTTTGCTATTCAAATTTCAGCGCAGAAGAAAAAGAATCCTTTACCCGAAAATATCAGTCTTGCTAAAGACTTGAAAGTCAAGTATGAAGATGATGATATTGCTATTAAGAATAGAACCACTCGAGTACGTTTTCTAAGGAACAACAGAAGCGGTAAACTTGAGGCATTAGTGTCTGAGCAGATAAATTTGGTAGGGATTTCATCCAGTGCCCGACTACAATACCCCGTTTTTTACGATTCCGAATCGGAAATAGAACGATTTACCCTTAAGAGCAATAAGGGGAGGGATATTACAGGTTTGGTCAAGGATGAGGCCATGCAGAATGACGATCTTTTTCATACGGATTATCGTGTAAAGTATACCGAGTTGTCTTTCCCATTGCAAGGGTATAACCGTCTTTTGGAAATAGAGAAGAAGTATACCGACAGCAAATACTTCACAAGCCTTTACTTAACAGATCACTTTCCGATGGTAAAAGGGAAATTGGTCGTAACCATTCCGAGTTGGTTAGACCTGGATATCAAAGAATTTAATTTTGACGGGTATTCCATAGAAAAAACGGAAAAATCTTCCGATGGGAATAAGGTGATAACCTATTCCTTTAAAGATATGGATGCGCAATCCAAAGAGGCCAATTCAATGGGGCCTTCCTATTTGTATCCCCATGTCCTGTTTATTGCCAAAAGCTTTAAGACCAAAGAAGGCACTTTGGCATTGTTCTCGGATACCAAGGACCTATTTGCTTGGTACAATACCTTGGTAAAGAGTGTGGAAGTAGATGCTTCGGTCTATGCCGATAAGGTAAAAGAACTCACATCCGGTGTGAATTCAGATGAAGATAAAATAAAGAATATTTACTATTGGGTTCAGGATAACATACGTTACATCGCATTCGAAGATGGAATTGCAGGGTTTAAGCCCGATAGCCCTCAAAATGTTTATACCAAGCGTTATGGGGATTGTAAGGGGATGGCCATACTTACCAAATCCATGCTCGAAGAAGCTGGTTTCGATGCCCGTTTGGTTTGGATTGGAACCGATCGACTAGCATACGATTATTCCATTCCATCACTTTCGGTTGACAACCATATGATTGCCGCAGTGGTGCTCGATGGTGAAACCATATTTTTAGATGGCACCGAAAAGTACAATCGCTTTGGCGAATACGCTACTCGTATTCAGAATAAGGAAGCCATGGTACAGGATGGTGAATCGTATGCCATTGTAAAAGTTCCTGCGATGGTAAGCGGTAATTTAGACAAGGCCGTCTATAACCTTCAAGTTCGTGGAGAATCACTTTTAGGAACCGCACAGCGTACATTTGGGGGTGAGACGAGGGTGTCCTTTCAGAATTCATACCATTCTTTTGGAGGGGGCGAAGAGAAAGAGGAGCGTTTGTCCAATTATTTAGGGGGAAGTAATCAAAACTTTTTTGTGGATGAATTGGTCATTTCAGACGAGGAGAACCGGGAAAATGACCTTACGGTAGATTTTGTGGTATTGTTGGAAAACAGTGTGACTGAATTCGATGGAACACTCTATCTGGAAATGGATCCCACCAAACAGTTGATCCCCGAAATTGATGAAAACAGAGCAACTCCGTTTCGCCACTATCTAAAAGAAACCTATCTTACCGAGGTGAATCTAACGCTTCCAGAAGGTTATGAAACAGTAGATTTTCCCGAATCGCTTTCCCTCTCCAATGAGATGCTGGATATGGAGGTAACGTATGCTCAAAAGGGGAATACAATTAGCTATACCCATCGTATCGTCTTGAAGGAACGCGTCATCCAGCCTTCACAATTCGAAGTATGGAATAAAGCGTATGAGGCTTTAAAAGAACAGCTAAATCAACAAATAACACTTACCAAATAACATCTTTTATGAAAGGAAAATTTACCCTGGCGCTCGTGCTATGCGTGCTTTTCTCGTCTTTAGCGTTATCACAATCCAAGGATTTAAAGGAACTTCAAGAACGCTTTTGGAGTCCCAAAAACAAAAAAGCAACTGTAGTCGATGTTCCCGAAAAGTGGCAAAACGAAAGTGCCGTTATCCTATATGTTGATGAATATTACAAGTACACCAACAACGGAAAGAAAATGTACAATCCGTCGCATTACCATCAGAGGATAAAGTTGTTGGATAAAGCTGCTGTTGAGGATTTTTCTGAGTTCAGTTTCAGTAAAAATAGTGGTTCCAGTTTCGGTTTTGTGAACTTCTACCGTGAAAAATCTACTGTGGGGATTAAAGTGATTAAACCGAACGGAGATGAAATTGTGATCGATGTAGATGCAGAAAGTGTAGAGCAGGATGAAGAAAAGAAAATCGCCATTCCTAATTTGGAAATCGGTGATATTGTCGATTTATTCGTTTTTGAAGATGATTTCCAAAGGACTTTTTCCGGTACCCATATTTACGATCCTGTAGAAAGGGTCATCAGTAAAAGTTATCCCATCTTATTCAGTAGGGTAGCGGTTGAGGTAGAGAATGATTACTTCCTGAATATGGAATCCTTTAACGGGGCACCCAAGGTAAAGGAAGAGCCTACCGATAAAAAGGCAACACGTCGCTATGTTATAGAAGCTTCCGATGTTGAGAAAAGTGAATTCCCCCGGTGGTTTTACCCCTTGGCAGAATTACCTTCCCTAAAGTTTCAGGTTACCTTTGCACTGCGTTCCAAGAATGAGTATTACGCTTCCGTTTTTTTGGCAGATAAAGATGCCGAGCGCAAATCGGGCGTATCAGAAGAAGAGATTATCGAATACTACGGAAAGAAATTCGAAGCCCAGAAAAGAGGAAGTGTAAAAGATGTACTGCGTTATCTGGAAGATAAAGGGATTAAAGGAAAACGCAAGCAGCTGGAATCTGCCTTATACTACTTAAGGCATAAAAGCTACAATCGATTCTTAGAGCTATACATCGCAAGAGAGAATAAGATCCGGTACAGTGCGCTTCCATGCGATTCTGATTATGTTATTCTGGATGAGAATACCTTCGTGAATTATTTTGCTGGATTGGCAAAGCAATTGGAGATCGACTACGATATTCTAGTCGCCACAGCCGATTACAACGGTACCATCGATAATTTATTATTGCGTTCAAATGTGTCCTACGGATTACGATTTAATTTCCCCGAACCTATGTATTTGTTCGAGGTGTCACCGCATGTACAATCTGATTACTTTCCAGAGAATCTCGAAGGAACCAAGGTATATACACTAAGTGTAAAGAAGAATCGTAAGATTGAGGATGTAACATTTGATGTGTTACCCGTAACCACGCCCGAAGAAAACATGGCCAAGCAGGTGGTCAATGTCAATTTTGAAGACGATTTCAAAAAGATCAACCTTACCCGAGAGCAGCATTATAAAGGTCAGTTTAAGCCATACGAATTGCGTCGTAGGTTGGTATTCGAAGATTTTTTGAATGAAGAGTTTAAGCGTTATGATACGAAACACTTTTATCACTGTAAAAAGAAACAGAACAAATCAGATAAGGAAGCCGAGTCCAAAATGAAGTCGGTCATGAAAACGTATAGGGACAAAAAAATTGAACGGATTGAAAAGATCGTTTCGGGTGAGTTTGATGTAGAAATAAACGATTACGATTACAAGGTACAGAAAACAGGCCGGTATTCTAACGATGCCTTGATCATTGAAGATCAATTTACGATAGAAAACGAGTTTGTGAAAAAGGCAGGTCCCAATTACCTTGTAGAAGTAGGCAAGTTTATTGGCGGTCAGGTGCAGCTAGAAGCCGATGAAATGGAGCGGACCAAAGGCGTATACCTAGATCATGCTAAAACCTATTCTTATGAGGTGCACATTACCATTCCCGAAGGTTATGAAGTGGTAGGGTTGGATAAGCTTCAACGAAATTCGAGCAATGCTACTGGAGCCTTTACCGCCGAGGCAGTCATTGAGGACGGTATCTTAAAGTACACGACCACCAAGATTTATGCGAAGCGCAAGTATGATGTTTCAGAATGGGACCAAATGGTGCCTTGGTTGCAGGATGCTTATGATTTCAGTCAAGAAAAAGTAATGTTCAAAAAGTCTTAGAACACTAGCATTCATAGTACTTACGATACATACCCTGCCAATTTGGTAGGGTTTTTTTATGGGTACCTATAGGGGGATTTTTTGTTTAAGGTTGTTATATACATATAAGGATCCTTTTTATGACCCTTATAGCCTAACCAAAGCATACTTTTATGAAACGCAGTTATCTGTATTTTCTTTGGGCAGCTATCTTCTTTAGCGCCTGTACCAGCAATACTTTCGACGATATTTCGGAACCTATGGAGGTTCTTCCTGACGAGGAAAATGTGACTTTCGAGGATGTGCGTTTTGTGTTCGAAAACGTATGCCAGGTCTGTCATTCAAACCCTCCACAAAATGGAGCTCCCATGCCGCTTGTAAGCTATGACGATGTACGCGACGCCGTACTCGATAGAGGGCTTTTGGATCGTATTAGTAGAGAAGAAGGAGCACCGGGTTTAATGCCTTTGGGAGGCCCCAGACTGCCGCAGGAGACCATAGATTTGATTATGCAGTGGAACGCTGACGGATTGCCTGAAAATTAATTGTTATGAAAAGAAGTATCCTATTTTTCATTGTCTTAATGCTGCTCATGACGACGCAGGTTGTGGCCCAAAAGTATGTCACTAAGAATGGTGTTATTGATTTTGAAGCCTCAGTTCCCTCCTTTGAAGAGGTGAAGGCGAAAAATAGTACGGCAAGTGCCATACTGAATGCTGAAACGGGAGAATTTGC
>JAHQVM010000003.1 GCA_019634365.1 Flavobacteriaceae bacterium
CCCGTTCCATCACTTTTTCACCACGTACTCCGTATACGGTAAGCCGGGTAATAGGCTCACGGGATTGTATGGTGAGTAGGTCATCCACTGGATTGGGAACCAATCGTACGGCCAAAGCCCTGTTGTCCTCTACCCCGGCTATGGTGGTGTTTTCATACCAAGCGAGCTTATCGTCGTTCTGCGAAGCGGATAACACATCCATATCTGTGTCATTGTCCAGATCGGCAGCAAAAACAAATACCGGTCCCACAACATCTGTCGAAATTATCTGCTGGGCAGAAAAACCACCTTCCCCATCCAGATTCTCGTACCAAGCAATCTTGTTATCATTGGCAGAGGCGGAAATCACGTCCATATCATCGTCATTATCCAGATCGGCAGCATAAACCGAAATAGCGAATACCGCTTGATCGGTAATCACCTGTTCTGGGCCAAAAGTCCCTTGACCATCCAAATTCTCATGCCATGCCACCAAATCAGCCGCTGGTGTGGCCGTTATAATATCCATATCATTATCACCGTCTAGATCAGCACCAAAGACATCATTAGGATATGTCGTGGTAGGCGCAACGACTTCACCTGAGTTAAAATTTCCAAGTCCGTCTATATTTTCAAACCAAAACAAATTATTGCTGCCGGAAGAATTTGTAACCAAATCAATATCCAGGTCCCCATCAATATCTGTTGCAAAAACCGATCTATTGGCAGTCAACGCTTCTGATATTACTTGTCTTGGACCAAAATCTCCAAGTCCATCAAGGTTTTCAAACCAAGAGAGACCATTAAAGTTGGAAGCGAGTATAACATCCAAATCATCATCCCCATCTAAGTCACCTACAGTAGTACTAAAAGCTCCAACTCCCACACTCTCCCCGTCGTATATTCCGTGTGAAACATCAAAGGAACCCAATCCATCCACGTTTTCAAACCAAAGTAATGCGTCTGAAGACAAGGAAATTGCAAGTATGTCCATATCGCTATCCCCATCCAGATCAGCAACATACACTTTTTTGGGCTCACTTATATTAGAAATTTCAATTGCCGGTCCAAATTGTCCTTGACCATCCATATGTTTATACCAGGAGACATTGTTGCCAAACCGATTGGCAGATACTACATCCTTAAGATTATCCCCATCCAAATCGGCCACAAAAAGCGATTGGGTGCCATCGGCATCATCAGCAATAATCTGTTGAGAACCAAATTGGGCAGACATAACAGCACACTGCATCAACCCCCATAAAAACATTATAAAAATCTTCTTCATAATATTCATCTAATGATGCGACTCCCAGAACCGCACCCTTAATTTACTCATTTTCCTTTAAGACATTGGTTTCTTCTATACTCCCATCTATCTTGCTTTTCTTGATATTGTACAAGCCGGGATCCAAATCGTTGATGAGGTGGGTATTGTTCATCTGTAAAGAATCCTGAGCGGTGATGGTAACATTGGCATTAAAAATGCCATCATGGAACAAAGTAATGGTTCCCCCAATGATGGGTGGTGTTTGCCAATTGTCGAAACACCTTCTTGGCTGTGGCCAAAAATCCTCGTGGGGGTGTTTAATGGCAATAGCACTGTGATTGGGATGGGTGATACTGCTATAATCCGATTCATCCTTTAAAATATGCAGGATCTGGGTATCGGTATAGCTAAAACTGGTATCCTCGTATGGAGCCGGGTCGTTACAGGGAGTCTGTTCCTGGCATTCACATTCCCAAAAATAATATTCAAAGCCCGGTTGAAACAGGGGCGGATCGCTATTGGGCTGGCTGGTGTATTCGATATATTCCCCTTTATAAGGTTCGTAGAGCGAAGCCAAAGGGGTCTCTACCACTTCAAATTTGTTATCAAAGTCCCATGCGATCATTTCCCGCATACGGATGCCTTGCCCTACGGTAAAATTGTTTTGACAACTACCATAACTATAGCCCATATAATTACGCACATCTGTTGGTGTGATAATATATGGGGTATCTTCACAATCATAATTGAACCCTATATAAGTACAGGAAGTCTCATCCAAATAATACCTACTGTATGGCTCCGAGCCGCACATAGCATCTTCATGCCCCAAAACAAAAAAGCAATACTCCTGTATAAAATTGGGCATGGCTGCAGTATCTGGCACCTTATCGCCGAATTCAATGGCATTAAAGCCATCTACATTGGGATCCCGTTCCACGTGCTCACATCCAGATGATTCATAATTAAAATGGGTATGCAAAAGCCCCAAACAGTGCCCCAACTCATGCGGAAAGGTAGGCCGGTGCAGGTTGTTCGTGGTGGTAGTAAGTAAAGTACTGTATATTTCATCTGCAACACCGCCAAAATCATCGTTCTGCCAGGGGACATAGACGTTAAAGGCATCGGTTAGGTAATGCCCAGAGGTCTGTGCATAATCAAACATCTCATCATACTGGCAACGGCTTAATCTCCCCCAGCCATTGGGATCGGGAATGGGATCACCGTTGGCATCGAATTGCAAAACGCACTCCAGTTCACCGTCTCCGTTAGCATCTTGCCAGATTACCTGCTGTATATCCGGTGGGCTATCCATTTCCCCAAGTCCACGGTACTTAAAGAAAATATTGAAGGCGTTGTATTCCATATTTATGTCTGCCACCGCCTTTAGCACGTAATCCTCTGTTAATGGATTATTGTTGTTGCCATTGGCATCGTTTACCTGCCAGAAATAAATATTGTAGACCACCGGGTCGAAGGTGGCCAGGTAGTCCGGGTCTATCGATCCACTAAAAATACTAGTCGTATCCAAATCCTGTGGATTGTTAAACTCATCGGGCGTGGCGCAATAATAATCTTGTGCTTTAATGGTTGGTATGCTAACAAATAGCATTGCGAAGTAGAGAGAGCCCATTAACAATTCTCTCCCCAGAGAATTTTGTCGTTTCATTGTTTATAACTTTACTGTTAAACAAAACCCCAAAATGGGGCACTATTTAATGGGCCAGTAATCTAAAGTTACGTAAAATCTTAACAACTATCTCGTTGAGAGCCGGAAAAATTCCCTTAGACTGGTGGTTTTCCTCCCCAAACCCATACGATCTGCTACTGAAATCTATGAACATCTCCACATTCAAATACCTGACAATGAGATATTTATATGATTCTGATTCGGGAATTGGTGCTTTTTTTCGTTAGGATTAAATCTTAGGGTTGAATAAAAGTAGGTTAACAATCCTGTTTATTCATATAAATTCCGATCGAGTTAATTCTAAACTAAAAAAACCCGCAACTTGAGTTGCGGGTTACCTTGCTTTAAGTGTTGTTAGATTATCTAATCCAAACTATAGATTTTAACATCGCCAAAGGTGAGGCCTTTTTTGATGTCGGCATCTCCAGAATACCCCACTTTGGCTTCGCCAAAAGCGGTGATCTTAATTTTATCTGAAGTATTCAATTCAAATTCTGCTTCTCCATAAGCCGTTAAACGACTGTTTCGGTTGTCTATCTGCGACATGTCTACCCTACTCTCGCCATAGGCAACAATCTTTTGATCTACTACGGAACCTGCTTTTACCAATAATTCACTTTCTCCGTAAATAGTAGTATTCAATTCTTCCAACTGCAATTCTTCGAATACTACTTCTGATTCACCATAAATTTTCAGACGTAATTCTTCCTGGTTGATCGGGCTTTCAAAAACAATGTTTTCCTCTCCGCGCAAGGAATATTCATCCACAGAAACATACGTGACTGTTGCTGTTACCTGCGTCCCATTGTATAAGGGTCTTTTTCTTTTATACCCATCTTCGTATACTTTTTTCTGTTTTGGGATGTTTTTAGCTCCATCTAAGTAAACGCGTAGGGTTTTGCCTTCTACTTCAATATTTAATTTCGATTCATCTACCGAGCTATTGTGAACGGTTACAGATTCCGTGGTTCCCTCCACAAAGGTCACTTCGATGTGCGGACTAATAATTACTTTGTCAAAAGATTTTACGTTTACTACTTTCTGTGCAAAGGCAGTTCCTAATCCTGCGCAGAAAAGGACTGCGATTAAAAGAATTTGTTTTTTCATGTGAGTGTTTTTTGAGTGATGATTTTTATAGGAGTTGGCTCATTGGCCTCTCATTCATTACCTTATAGATTCGTATAATTGGTAAACGTTACAGTTAGAAGTGCTTTTTTTATAAAGGAAAGGTTTATATGGACCCACTGCATATTGTAACTGCGAACTTCTTCCTAGAACGCTTGGATAGCTGCCAAAGGGGTCAGGCAACTAACACTATAGTTTGTTCCTTCAAAGTTCGATCTTGGTGTTTCCCTTACTGCAGACTGTTACTGTGAACTTCTTCCTACGACTCTTCGATACACTTTTCACTTCGCTCAAAGCACTCAGAGTCCTGTATAGTCCCACCTTTCGCCACCCACTTCTCACTTCTCACTTCTCACTTCTCACTTCTCACTTCTCACTTCTAAAAATAAAAAACACCCCTGACGTAGTCTGTCACAAGCCCCAATAACTTTGCACCCGTAGTAATTCTTAAAACAACATAATCATGAAAAACGCAATTAACTGGTTCGAAATTCCAGTAAACGATTACGAAAGGGCCAAAAAATTCTATTCGGAAGTGATAGGGGCAGAAATTGCCGACCATCACATGGATGAACAGAACATTAAGTACGGTATTTTTCCTTACGAAATGGAGAGCCATAAAGTGGGCGGAGCTATTTACCAAATGGATGGCGTAAAACCTTCAAAAGATGGATCTACCGTATACCTTAACGGTGGGGATGATCTAAGTATTCCACTATCCCGAGTGGAATCTGCAGGAGGTACGATTGTTATGCCGAAAACGGATATTCAAGAAAATGGGTTCATTGCCCAATTCATAGATACCGAAGGAAATCGCGTGGCACTTCACTCAATGAGTTAATCTAAAAAGTAGCGAATCCTTCACGGGGTTCGCTATCTTTGTTTTATGTCGCAGCTATCACGACTCATATCGATTCTTACCCTCTTAAAATCCAAGCGTTTGCTGACTGCTTCGGAGTTGGCAGACAAGTACAATGTTAGTATACGAACTATTTACAGGGACATTCGTAAACTGGAAGAGGCTGGCATTCCTGTATATACCATCGAAGGGCGAGGTTATAGTTTGGTCGACAATTATACGGTGGCTCCGGTTCAGTTCACCGAAAAGCAAGCCAATGCTTTGGTTACGGCACAACATATTGTGAATCAGTCCAAGGATGTTTCCTTTGTAAATAATTTTAATGACGCCCTCACCAAAATTAAATCGGTTTTTCGCACCTCGGTTCAGGAAAAGAGTGAGCTTTTGAGTGACAAGATTCATGTACTCAATTGGAATTTTGAAGACTTTACCAGTAATGCCCTGTCCGAAATTCAATTGGCCATTACCCATTTCAACTATATGGAAATCAATTATCAGAAGGCCAACGATCCCCATGTTTCCTTTCGGAAGATTGAACCTTGTGCCATGTATTCTGCCGATAACAAATGGATTCTTATTGCCTGGTGCCATCTAAGAAAGGACTATAGGGCCTTCCGGATCGATAGAATCCAGCATTTCAAAATCCTTCCCGATCTATTCGAAGATCGGAAATTCAGTATTCAAGATTATTTCGCTTCCTGTCCTTTTAAAGACTAGGGTTTTGCTTTATAACCATTTTCTTCCTTGCATTTTCTCAGCTAAAAAGTTCATGTCTTCTTCCGAACCCATAGTAACCCTAGCATAATTAGGTTTACTGGGCCATCCGCCTGCTAAAAGAATTTTATGCGACCACATCAAACTCTTAAATTCTTTAAACTTCGTGACGTCGATATACACAAAGTTGGTATGACTTCTTACATAGGGTAAAGAAAGATCGTTTAAAACTTCATAAAACCTATTCCTTGCATGAGCATTCAATGTTCGGGAGGTATTTACAAAATCACGATCCTTTGTGGCCACGATCGCAGCGCCCACACTTAAAGAATTCGGCATGTTTCCCGGAAAACCCAGTGTGAATTTTGCTTCCAATTGCTTTATAAGTTCTTTGGGCCCCAACATAAAGCCAATCCGCATACCTGCCATCCCGTAAATTTTTGAAAAAGTCCTTGTTACCAATACATTGGCTCCCTCATTAATGAGTGCAGCCATGGATTGGGACTTCCAATTTTCCAAATAATGAATGTATGCTTCATCCACAAGGACGGGACACTTTTTCGAAACCAATTTGCAGAATGACTTCAAAGTTTGACTATTCATGGCGGTACCCGTAGGGTTATTGGGGTTGCAAATGGTAACCAAGCTGGTATTCGAGCTGATTCGTGCTTCCATGGCATCCAAGTCCATATTAAACTGGTCATCCACCTCAACGGGAACCACTTTCGCTCCTAAGGTACGTGCAAACAAACCCACTACATCAAAAGTTGGGCTTGGGACAACAATTTCTTCCCCCTTGCTACCAAAATGGGTGGCGGTCCAAATGAGTGGCTCAAAAGAGCCATGGCCCAAAAGTACATTTTCCGCAGACAGCCCCTCTTCTTGGGCTATAAGGTTCTTAAGCACTGTATAATCGCTTTCATGAAAGGTTGAATATCGATTACATCTGCCTATAAGCTCATTAATTGCATTCTTTGTCATGGTACTAGGACCATTTGGGTTCTCGTTATACAAGAGTCTTCGAACTTCACTATTATCACTTTTAGTGAGTTCAGTTTTTGGGTTGGACGTAAAACCCAATCCTGTAAATGCTAGACTTCCGATACCCGCTGAGGCCAATGTTGAAGTTTTGATCCAATCTCTTCTGCTTATTTCACTCATAATTTGTTTTTGGAGTAAATAAATAAAAGAGCTACTCAGAATTCTATTGAATTCATGTTTTCAGAAATGATTTTAGAAATATTAATGAAATTGGGAACGGTATTGTGTAGGGGTTTTGTTGGTCATTGCTTTGAAGGCAACATTAAAAGTAGATAGGTTATTGAAACCCGAATCATGTGCAACACTAATTATCTTGCTTTTTGCATTTCCCGTTTCCAATAACTTTTTAGCTTCTTCTATGCGATAGCTATTTATGAAATTTGCGAAATTCTTGTTGGAATGCCTATTGATGACTAACGAAACTTCCCTGGGAGGCAGGTTGATATGATCCGCCAAATCCTTTAAACTCAAATCAGGTTTCAAATACAACTTTCGTTGTCTCATAATTTGATCGATATTTTCGAGGTGGCCTTCTCCATCAAGAAATGAAATTTTTGTGCCTTTGTACTTTTCAATACCATTTAGAGAGAATAGTTCGTGTCTGTTAAAAGCCATGTATGCGAGAAAGAAAATAAGCATTGAAAATGCAATAGGACCGGCTGAATACATTGGAATTATACCAAAGAAAATAGCAGCGTAAACCAGCCAAACACCTCCAAGCACACCCAAAAGATTCATAAACCAAGCCTTTAATTTCTTATCCAAATCATTCATACGAACCCGATACTGATGAAAACTCAACAATACATAAAGAAGAGCCTGTGTAAGCACCAATGAATAACTGAAATACCAAAAAGTACTGTCTTTATCATTAGGGATGATAGCCGATAGAAGTATATATATCGTACTTGGAATGAAATGAATCAGGTGAATTCTTCTAGCCTGTTTTATCACTCCACATATGGATAAGCCATATAAGAATAGTAATGGACCTACGGCTAGATTGGCTGCCAATCCAAGGTTTTTAATGATTAAAGGAAGGTCAACAAAATTGTAGAATACCGATTTTAAAATACGAAGCGACAAAAAAATAAGCAAAAGCCCGAGCAGGATATTGCTCTTTTTCCTGCTTTTCAAAAATATGATTCCGAAAAAAAAGCTTAGGCCCAATCCTATACTACTCACTAAAGAAACCAGTACAATCTCTGTCATTGTAATTTCATTGAAAAAGACATTCTCTAAAGTAATGATTTCGAACCTAAAGAGGTCTTAAAACTACACTAATTTTAGGTTAGCCCAATAAGGCTGGCGCTTGATGATATGTTTAAAGAATGTTAAAAATTCGCCGTTAGCTGTAACGATTTCAAAATAGGTGGGTCTTTAAGGCAACATCATCAATCACCACCACTCAATGAAAACTTTCGTACTAACAGCCATAACCCTATTCTGCATTTGCGGGGTTGCAGCTCAAGAACAAGAAGAATCACCAGAAAATGACGGCTCCCTAGAAACGATTGAAAAGAAAACGCTTCAAATCGTTAGGACCGAAACAGCGCCCAAAATAGACGGAATCTTAGACGATCCTATTTGGGATAATGCCGATGAGGCTACCAATTTTACCCAATTTCGGCCCGATATGGGAGTAAAGGAAACCGAAGCCAACAAAACCATAGTAAAATTAACGTATGACGACCAGGCCATTTATGTAGGTGCCTATCTCTATGACGATCCAGAGAAAATCGACAAACAACTTTCCAGTCGGGATAATTTTGGTCAATCCGATTTTTTCGGTTTTGTAGTAAATCCCAATAACGATGCACAAAACGATACCGAGTTTTTCGTTTTCGCCTCAGGAACCCAGGCCGATGCCATAGCTAATCCGACCGTAGGGGAAGACTTTGGTTGGAATGCCGTTTGGAGCAGTGCTGTTAAAATAAACGACGACGGTTGGGTCGTGGAAATGAAAATCCCATACCGCTGCCTCCGATTCGATAACAAAAACTTGGAGACTTGGGGATTGCAATTCCATAGACGCTTTAGAAGGGACGATTCCCAATATACTTGGAATCCCATTGACATTTCGAAAGGAAATATTGGATTGTATCATGGGCAGTTAAAAGGCTTGAAAGAATTGGATCCACCAGTACGATTGGCCTTCTACCCCTTCGTTTCTACCGTACAAACGAGTTTCGACGGCGATTTGGAAGACAACTACAATGCGGGATTGGATGTGAAATATGGAATCACTGAGAATTTCACCTTGGATGCAACGCTAATCCCAGATTTCAGTCAGGCGCGTTTTGACAATGTTTCGCTTAACCTTGGGCCTTTTGAACAGACCTTTTCTGAACAACGCCAGTTCTTTACCGAAGGGGTTGATCTCTTTAATATGGGGAACCTGTTCTTTTCCAGAAGAGTTGGTAGTGCACCTACTGGAGACGTCACCTTAGGGGAGAACGAAGAGGTCTTGGATTTCCCATCTACCGTAAAAGTACTGAATGCCGTAAAGGTTTCTGGACGTTCCAAAAAAGGACTGGGTCTTGGTGTATTCAACTCCATTACAGAAAGTACCAATGCTACTATACGAGATATCGAAACAGGTGCAATAAGAGAACAAGAAGTTGAGCCTTTTACCAATTATAACATTATGGTGGCAGACCAGCAGTTTAACGGAAACTCTTCTATTGGTCTTATTAATACCAATGTATTGCGTAGCGGGTCTTTCAGGGATGCCAATGTTACCGGTATCGTTGCAAGCATTTCCAATAAGCGCAACACCTATAATATTCGCGGGGATGTAAAGATGAGTAATGTTCGAGAAGCGGGTGAAACGACAACGGGCTACAGTTCTTTCTTATTTGTTAGAAAAACCCATGGAAACCTTCGTTATAGTTTTGACCACCGATATGCCGATACCGAATATGACATTAATGATATAGGGCTTCAGTTCAGAAACAACTTCAATAATTTCGGGGTCGATGCCAGTTACCGTATTTTCGAACCCACTGAAAAGTGGAACCGCTATGCGGTTGGAACCTATGTAAATTATACCCGTTTGGCCAGCCCGAGTACTTTTACTGGTTTCGGATTTGGTTTCTGGGCCAATGGAACCACAAAAAAATTACATCGTGGTGGATTCAACATTAATTTGCGTCCGGGAAAGCAATATGACTACTTCGAACCCAGAAAGGAAGGAAGCTTTTTTATAACCGAGAACGGAACTAATGTAAACGGCTGGTATTTATCGAATACAAACAAACGATTTTCAGTGAATGCCTGGACCGGAATCGATACGCTTCTTGAAGAAGGAAGGGACTATGCGAACTGGTGGGCTGGTTTCAGTCCAAGATTTAGGATGAATGATAAATTTCAGCTTTCTTATACTATTTCATGGGATGATTATACCGGTGACCGTGGATATGTAACCCAGGTGGATGACGATGTGATTATGGGTGACCGCAAGCGATTGGAAGTAGAACAAACGTTTAGTACTAGTTTCAACTTTAACCCTAACAATACGTTATCCCTTACATTGCGTAATTATTGGGGTACTGTAGAATACGACCGCGTTTTGTTTTCGCTACAGGAGGATGGTACCGTGACCAACGAAACCGGATATACAACGAGCAATATTCCTGATAACCCAGATATTAATTTCATTAATTGGAATTTCGACTTGAGCTATTCCTGGCAGTTTGCACCTGGAAGCTTCCTGACAGCTTTATACAGAAATCAATTATCCAATTTCGATAATGCTGCTAGGGATACCTATTTAGAAAGTATCGATACACTATTCCAACAACCCATTACCCATACGGTTTCGGTGAAACTCCAGTACTTCTTGGATTTCAACCAAATCCCAAGCTTATTGAGGAAGAAAAAGGACAGAGGTCCAGATAGTTTTAGTAACCCAAGCGTAGGCGGAATTTTCCCCTAATCAAAATAATATATACCAAAAGGAACCTCTCGAAGGTTCACCATATGAGAAGTGCCCTGAAAATCAGGGCACTTCCTTTAACAATTGAAATTATTAACCAAACTTCAATCACAAAGTATCCATACAAACACTAGGACTTCATTTGCTTTTTCATCCTTTCTCTTAGTATAGGAATCACTTCGTCTTCGTATAATTCCAATTGTTCATCCGACAGGACGGATTTCAATTTTTCTGTTTTGGATGCATTCAATTCCTTCATTTCACGCATTTTATAAAATTTGGAACCTCCACTATGCATAAGGTTCATTTGCTTTTCTGCATACAATTCATTGATGGCTTGTACTTGGATCTTCTGTTCTTCATCCAGTGTTAGTTTTTCAGACATTAATTCGGTAAGATTACCAGCAACTTCTTCAGCACTCTTCACTTCCTGTGCATACGAATAACCAAAAACTTGTAGCATAAATGCAGTAACTAAAAGGTACATTTTCATAACTTTTCAATTTTAATTAATCAATTTTTCGTTTTATAAACCATATATCGGCAAGGGTTAGGTTGATATTGATTCGGTGCGCATTCTCCTCGATGAGGATTCCATCCACTTGTCCTTGACTCGCATAGCTGTACGATAGGTTTAGGGTAGATCCGCGCTTTCCGAAAGGAAGGCCCAGTCCAGCCGAAAATGTATAACTGGAGACATTGAAATCACTAATTTTAAGGTATCCCGAATCATAGAGGAAACCGGCGCGATAACTTACACGTTCCCAATACGTAAATCCACGTTTACTGGGTATCCATTCCATTCCCAATCCCAGAATGTTTTGATCTACATATTCCCCAATATTGTCGTTTTGATTGGTTGCACCCCAATTTTTTCTTGTAAAATCGGCATTCATGGTAAGCCCCTTAAAATAGGAGGCACTCACTCCAAATCCATATTCCAGTGGTAAATCAAAATTGTCTATTTCCAGTCCTTCCACATCTTCTACTAGAAGTGGGTTGAAATCAACGGATTTAATCACATTGCGATCCAAGGTTCCATTTAAAGAAACCGGTACATCCATAACAGCACCAACGGATAACTTATCGGTGATGTCATATTGTAGCCCAAAACCAAATTGAAATCCATTGTAATGGTTCTTTTCATCGATGGTTAAGAGATCGTTTTCTAGAATAACGCTTTCCGTTTCCTCGATATTCCCAAACAGATAAGAGACATTAAGTCCAGCCCGAAATTTATTGGATAGCTTTCTTCCGTAGTCCAAACTCATTTCATTAATCCCTCCCGATCCCAAAACATTACTCGTAAAATTATCTACACTTCCTTCAATATTGGTTTCGATTCCAATGAGCGCATACCCCACATTGGTAGCGGGTGTCAATGTAAGCCCCAACCCCCACTTGCCTCCTGGATTGAATCCTATGGCAATATTCGAAAAATTGGAGGCGATACGTCGCTCATCGTCAGAGTTGTTGGACACTGCGCTAATTTCTGTGTTTAAACCAATGTCGAATAGGAATACCTTTTCGTTTATACGGCTTAAAGCAGCAGGGTTATAGGGATTCACCACGGCACCTTCGCGGTAAGCAATTCCGGTTTTAGCAAAGGCATTGAATCCCCCAAGATTGGAATTGCTCTGTACGCCCAATCCAAAAAGAGAATACGGTGATCCTGTAAGATTGTTGCTTTGCCCAAGGACACAAGATCCAATTAACTGGAAAAGGAATACAACAAGAAAGCTTTTAATCGTCGTAAATGGCATAGGTCAGTATTAGTTTGGCATTGAATTCCTCACTGTTTTCTCCGTTCACAATTAATCGATCTACACTCCTGGTAAAATTGCTAGGATAAATGGCAAGGGCATCCTCTACTTCGAAATCTTCGGTTAATTTTCTATCAATATATGAGCGTAGGGGTATTTCGAAGAAATCCGCATTGAACTCACTGTTTTCTTTATTCAATGTTCCATAAACGAAATCATTATTGTCGAACAACGGGCTCACAAAATCGTTGTTCTGGTCCAAGACATTAATGCTTAAAGAATCGGGGATAATTAAATTGGTATTTACCGTTTCCCTTGGGATACGTAGTTCGAGGGTAGCGTCCAAAAGGGTCCCTGTACCTGGAATATTATTCAATTCCTTAATACTGGGAAGGTGAAGCCGTATAGCCAGGCCACTTCCGCTTTGAGTAAAGCTTCTTTGTTCGCTATCCGGTGAAGCCAATTCGATTTCGGGATCGGTAAGGATCTCAAATTGCGTATTGTTGAAATCGGTATTGATATTATTGAATTTCTTTATATTGAGAGTACTTGGGTTTACGACCAAATCATAGGTGAATTCCTCCACTCCAAATTCATCCTCCACCTTATAAAAAAAGCGAAGGAACGTTTGTTCAAAATCACTCTCAAATCCAATCACCGCCCCATCATCGTTAGATGCAGGTTGTAAGGTAAGCCCTCGGAACAGTTCAGAAAGATCGCTGTCATTGTCCACATCCCCATCGCGAATCGCTTCAAATATTTCTGTACCAAACACCAAAGGCAGGGTTATATGCAGCGAATCCTCATCGAAGGGTTCTGGTCTGTAAGATCTAACCGTCAAAGGAACGGGATCGAATGGTATGGTAGAGGTATTGTAAAAAAAGTCATCTTCCGGTTCTACCTCATCCAACAATCTATGTACTTGAATCTGAGAAACAGCAGTGGTATCATTGTAGAAGTAACCGTCATAATCCAAGATAAGGGCGACACTATCCAAAATACCATCTTCATCCACTTGATAAGTTAAGGGGATCAATTCGAAATAGCTCGAGGCAGTTACATTTCCGAAGGCCTCGTCTTCATACCGACCCACCAGTAAACGGTCTACATCATCTACGATAATGCTATCGAACTTAAAAGTGGAAAGTTCCACCGAAAAGGTATCAATAGAAATGACTCTTACATTGGAATCGGTGAATTCCTGGCCTATCTCCAATGTAGGGAGTTCTTCGAAATCCGTACTACAGGCCACTACGCCCAGACCAATGAAGAAAATGTATAACAATTGTTTCATCGTACTCTTTTATTCGGAGCAAATAAAGATGATCCATTGCCTACGCGAAAGTGCGATAGACCAACCCGTTTATTTTATAGATGAACCCTTCATTTTAACAGAATTAGAAGCCCATCGGTATTGGTAGACAAAAAGGCGGTCTTGGTCTATACATATGTTGGGGTGGTAGAGTTTATTTTTCCTTGATTTTTGCACGCTCTACTTTGGCGGTGTTTAAAAGGTATCTCCTATACCGCATGAACCTAATTGATTATATAAAACCCAAGAGCAATTTGAAATGATGAACACAAAAAAAACTACAAACAAAATCTTTTTACCACTACTGGCCCTATGCCTAACATTTGGGGTGGGTTGTGATGATGACGATGGAGATGATCGACTGGGAAACTGGGTAGATCGTTCCATTTTCGATGGTATACCTAGAAGCAATGCCACAGCATTTACCATAGGCAATATGGGGTATATGGGAACAGGATATGATGGTGATGACTACCTAAAGGATTTTTGGGTATACGATATGGAAGGTAACTTTTGGGTGCAACTGTCCGACTTTCCTGGAATCGAACGAAGCGCTGCTACCTCTTTTGCTGTTGGAAATAAGGGTTATATGGGAACCGGTTTTGACGGGGATGATGAACTTCAGGATTTCTATGAATACGATCCGCAAACCAACAATTGGTCGCCCATTGCCGATTTTGGTGGAACCGTACGAAGAAGTGCCATCGGTTTTAATGCTACCAGTGCCGGATATGTGGGAACCGGATTCGACGGTGATAACGATAAAAAAGATTTTTGGCGCTATGACCCCAGTAGCGACACCTGGACAGAACTGGTAGGTTATGGCGGATCCAAAAGAAGGGACGCCACTACTTTTACGATAGGCAATACCGTGTACATAGGAACAGGTATTTCGAATGGGGTGTATCAAGATGATTTCTGGGCATTCAATACAACCAACGAATCCTGGACACAACTCAACCCGTTGGATGAAGAGGACGATTACGACATCCTTCGATCGGGAGCGAGTGGATTTACCATCAATGGACGAGGTTATATTGCCTGTGGCAACCTTGGAGCGGGCGCTAGCTCTTCAATTTGGGAATATGATCCAGTAAACGATACTTGGGAAGAAAAAACACCCTTGGAAAAGACCTCAAGGGAAAACCCAATTGCCTTCTGCAACGAATCTAAGGCCTTTTTAGCCTTGGGAAGAAGTGGAAATCTATACTTGGATGACAATTTCGAATTCTTTCCCTTTCAGGAGGAAAACGAAGATGACTAACAGCAAAGATTGTTTTGTTGATTATTTTGTTTGATTACGAACTGGCTAGGGTATTAAGTGTCATGTTTATGGTTGTTAGACGTTTCTATCCTGCCAGTTCCTTTTAAGAGTTTTATGGAGAAAAAAATATCGTATCTCGCTGTCGTTTCTATCATATTTACGGTGGTTCTTTCCATTACATTGCTCACTACACCCAACTGGGATACATCACCAACAGAATATCACAGTAGGATCGCGCAAGTTTCCGATTCACAACAATGGTATTATGAAATTTACCAAAACAACCAACTCATCATTAAACAAAAGCATATTCCTGGAGTCAAAGGGATACAGCATTTTAAATCCAAGGAAGAAGCTTGGAAAGTCGCTGAAGTAGTCTTGGAAAAACTGGAAAAAGGCGATTCGCCTTCTGTAAGCAAAAAAGAGCTTGAAGAATTAAGTATTACCTTTAAAAGTCCATAATTGAACCCTTCAACCAAAAAACATTCAAAGTTGAACCTATCGACCGTATCCTATAAAGAATTCTGGATCCACCTTATTGCCTGGGTATGCGTATTGTCATTTCCGGCGAGCTACTCCATCATAGAATTTGGGGAATTGGATTACGCCTTGTTTTTTCGTTTTTCTTTAACCGGGGTAGTATTTTATCTGAATTATTTGGTGCTGGTGCCCTTCTTTCTTCTAAAAAGGAAAATGGTTTCCTATATCATTCTTTCCATTCTATTGTTACTCTTGATAAATTTAATTCTTACCAATGCCCCTCAAATGCGTGGATTGGGCGATTTCAATAGAATGGTCTCGTTTCGTGAGAGAATCCCGCCTCCGGTGCGTCAAGCCCGTTATTTTATCCCTATCGTAATTACGTTTGCTTTCTTCTTGTTGGGAGGCACTATTGCCTTGGTAAAAGACCTTTACAGAAGGGACAAGTTGGCTAAACAAAGGGAAATTCAGAAAACGGAAACCGAACTTAGGCTACTGAAAAACCAGTTGAATCCACATTTCCTGTTCAATTCCCTAAACAGCATTTATTCTCTGGTGCGTAATAAATCTGCTGAAGCTCCTGAGGCTGTCATAACCCTTTCCGAGCTTATGCGCTATATGCTTTACGAGGCCAAAGAGGAAAAGGTTTCTTTGTCGAAAGAGGTCAACTACATCAAAAATTACATTGCCTTGCAACGTTTAAGGCTCTCCAATAGTGAACATGTCACCTTAGTAATTAAAGGTAATTATGAAAAACGTAAGATATATCCCTTATTGCTTATATCTTTCATTGAAAACGCCTTCAAATATGGGACCGATTTCAAAGGTGTGACCGATATTGCCATTTCTATAGAGATCGTAGGCGACAAGCTCATGTTTAGAGTGAATAATTTCTTAGGGAATTACAAGAAAGATGAAAAAAGTTCGGGCATAGGACTCACCAATATTAAAAGTAGATTGGAGCTTCTTTATCCCCATTCACATAGTTTGAATATAAGCAAAGACAATAAGCGGTATTTCGTAGATTTAGAATTAATTCTGTCATAACATGAAATGTATCATTATAGACGACGAACCCTTGGCACTTAATGTCATAAAATCCTATTGTGAGGATATGGGCACCTTGGATATCGTGGGCACCTACACCAATGCTGTAGAAGCTATGCAGGTGATACAATCGCAAGATGTGGATTTGGTTTTTTCGGATATAGAAATGCCTCAAATAAACGGGATCGAATTTATTAAGGCCTTGGATAAAAAACCCTTGTTCATTTTTACCACCGCCTACCCCCAATATGCCTTGGAAGGCTTTGAACTCAACGCCGTGGATTATCTCGTGAAGCCCATCCCCTTTTCAAGATTCCTAAAAGCCGTGAATCGGGCCAAGGAAATGTTACAGTTGAAGAATAATGCTAAAACCCATCATGATATGAATGTTTCCCCTGCCTATGGTACTGCACCAGTAGAGAAAAAGACCTATATGTTCGTTAAGTCTGAATACGACAATGTGAAAATTGAATTTCAGGAAATAAAATATGTGCAAGGGTTAAAGGATTATTTAAAAATACATACCACACGTAGCAATAAACCCATACTCACGTTGATGAGTTTTAAAGAAATGCAGAATCATTTACCTCAGGATGATTTTTATCGGGTACATAAATCCTTCATCGTAAATATTGGCCGCATTGATTCCATTCAACGAAGTAAGATTATCATAGACGATATCCGAATTCCCATTGGTGAAAGCTTTAAGACCGGTTTTTATAGCCGCATTGGACTTTAAGGATTCAAGGTTCACGGGATCCACATTCTTTTCATTCAATTTAACCTTCCTTTAATAATCGAAAAAAGGCAATTGTTCTACATTTGCCATCACCCATTTCGGTATAGGATTCGCTCATTTTTTAACTATCCAATTGCTACTCCTAGTAGTGAAATTGGGATAGTTTTTTATGAACCGTACTTCATATCTTGTGAAGTTTGCGGGTGATATGAATCTCATTAACCTAAGGGTATTCAAAAAAAAACAGACTAAGTAAAACCAACCTTTGCATTACTACGTAGATACCTAGTAAAACCAACAATTTTAAAACATGTATCTACAAACCCAGCCTACAATGCCTCACATTTATTTCAAAAAGTTACTGGATCCCATTGTTTTTACGGAGTCCTCTTTATTCCTATTAACACTAAATCCGTAACATTAAAACAATGACAACATATTTTTACAGGACAACCGTAAAACTTGCTATCGTTTCGGGTTTACTATGGATGGCGCATGGCACTTTATGGGCACAATCACTATCGGGTTATGTATTAGACGATAGCCAGCAACCGATTCAGGAGGCATATATTTTCAATAAAACCACCGAACAGCATACCCATTCGGACGAAATGGGCTATTTTATTCTCGAGAATGCCTCAGTGGGCGATACGCTGCAATTCTCGCACCTTAGCTACCAAACGGAACAATGGGTCATTAATGAGCTACAAACACCCTTAACGGTTATTTTATTCTCCAAGTCTATTGCACTTAGTGAAATTGTAATAACTCCAAGGTTAAATGCCCTAAACATCATTACAGACATTGATACTGAAACCAATCCTGTTAATTCTTCACAAGATGTCTTACGTAAAGTCCCCGGGCTTGTCATTGGGCAACACGCTGGCGGTGGTAAGGCAGAGCAAATATTCCTTCGGGGGTTCGATATAGATCATGGCACCGACATCAACATCACTGTGGATGGTCTTCCTGTGAATATGGTTTCCCATGCTCATGGTCAGGGCTATGCCGATTTGCATTTTGTCATTCCGGAGACTCTTGAAAATATTGATTTTGGAAAGGGTCCCTACTACGGGAACAAGGGAAATTTCGCTACAGCGGGATATGTGGATTTTAGAACCCGGCGAAAGCTTGAAAACAGTACCATTAAACTCGAAGCAGGACAGTTCGACACCTATCGTTTGCTGGGTATGTTCAATCTTTTAAAAAATACCAATCACAACGCTTACATTGCTTCCGAATTTATTCTAAGCGATGGGCCGTTTGAAAGCCCACAAAATTTCAACAGAACCAACTTGTTCGCTAAATACAACGGTCTCCTTTCAGATAAAGATCGATTGGGGATCACGGCCTCACATTTCACAAGTGGGTGGGATGCTTCGGGTCAAATTCCGGAACGCGCTGTAAATAGTGGCCTCATTGGTCGTTTCGGAGCCATAGACGATACCGAAGGTGGCACTACCTCAAGAAGCAACGTTTTAATTGATTATGATAAGAGAATTGATGATCGCACTTCATTATATAATAAAGTCTACTGGAGTCGTTACGATTTTGAGCTTTTTTCGAACTTCACGTTCTTTTTGGAAGACCCTATTAATGGTGATCAAATTAAGCAAAGGGAAAAGCGAAACCTCTACGGACTTCAAAGCGAATACGAAAGAAAATATTATTGGGGTGAGTACCAAGGCAACTGGAAGGCAGGAATTAGTTTACGACAAGACCAAAGTGATAACAACGAACTTTCGCGTACCCTGAATCGTTCAGAAACACTGGAACAATTACAATTGGGAACTATTAACGAAACCAACGCGGGTGCTTATCTGGAAAGCACCTTGCATTTGGGCAAATGGACCATTAACCCAGCTATTCGGGCAGATTATTTTAATTTTAAATATAATGATGGTTTACTGGATTTATATGAAACCCAAAATGAAACCCAAACTATTGTAAGTCCAAAGCTCAATATTCTGTTCAACCCTTCAGATAAGCTTCAGCTTTACGCAAAGTCGGGAAAAGGTTTTCACTCCAATGATACAAGGGTTGTTGTCGCCCAGCGCGATGAAAAAACACTACCGGCTGCGTACGGTCTGGACTTGGGATTTATTGGTAAACTTTCACCAAAAATGATCCTGAATATGGCGTATTGGCATTTGTACCTCGAGCAGGAATTTGTGTATGTTGGGGATGCTGGTATTGTGGAACCAAGCGGTAAAACTAGGCGCAGCGGTTTGGAGCTAAGCTATCGCTACCAACCTCTTAATTGGCTATCATGGAATCTAGATGCCAATTATGTGCGGGCCAGAGCTATTGAGGAATCCTCAGGAAACGATTACATTCCACTGGCGCCAGAATTTACATTGACAAGTGGCGTAAGCGTGAATCACCCCTCTGGATGGTTTGGAAGCATTGAAGTGCGTTATTTGGATGACCGTCCTGCCAACGAGGATAATAGTATCGTTGCTAAGGGCTATACGGTTACGGATTTAAATTTGGGTTACCAATGGAAGAATCTAAGTTTTGGCGTCCAAATTCAAAACATATTGGATACAGATTGGAATGAAACACAATTTGCTACAGAATCACGATTACAGAATGAACTTAATCCTGTAGAAGAAATACATTTCACACCTGGAACACCATTTTTCCTTAAGACGTCCATTCAATATAGTTTTTAAACAATATTGTATTTGTAATTGGTGATTAATCCGAATTCCAAAATGAATGCGTTAACCGTTTGATGATAAGATGAGGCTAGCTCATGTAATCACAAATAAAAAACCCGCAATACTGCGGGTTTTTTAAGTCTAAATATGTATTCAAATTCTAATAGAATTCAACCTTTCCAGTAGCAATATCATACATACCACCAACAATGGCAATACTTCCTTCGTCTTCCATTTCCTTTAAAATAGGACTATTTGTACGAATGTTATCCATAGTCATGTGTACATTTTTCTTGGCTACTTCATTCACGAAATCGATATTTCCTGAATTTCTTTGGCTCGAATCGGTTGGCTCTGTTACCGCTTCCACAGCAGGCTCCAGTTTATTGATCAATGTCGTTAGGTTCCCCAAACGTGCATGATCGCAAGCACCTTTTACAGCACCACAAGCCGTGTGACCTAATACAACCAATAATTTGGTTCCGGCCAACTTACAGGCGAACTCCATACTTCCCAGAATATCATCGTTAACGAAGTTTCCAGCAATACGGATACTAAAAACATCCCCAATACCTTGATCGAATAATAATTCGGAAGATACACGCGAATCGATGCAGTGCAATACCGTGGCGAAGGGATACTGACCCGAAGCGGTATCTCCTACCTGATCTTGAAGATCACGGGAAGCCATCGCTCCATTTACAAATCGAGTATTTCCATCTTTTAATGCCGCCAAGGCAGATTGCGGTGTCATGGCCGCTTGTGTTTCTTTTGTATGCGCTTTCATAATTATATATTAACTAGGTTTTTAGAATTGTTATTTCCAACCATCAGCATGGATGTGTTGATTCGTTTTAGAACTTCCTTCAATCTAACACTCTTACCTGCTTTAGGCGTTTCCTGTCGGTCAAGACAGAATAAATGTACATTATTTTTGTGTACATAGCTAGTCAAATTGTCAAGAGCGTTGGGATTATTTTCGAAAGTGTAATCAATCGTTGGAGTTCCTGCAGTTTCCACAGTTGCTGCAGGTTCTGAATCATTGGCGATTTTAAATAACTTAAGCGGTTCTTTGGATTGCCTTAGCAAAGGTGTGGTAAGATTATGATCTACTACTGCGCTGGCATCATTCAATACACCCACGGATAGGTTCTCCTTAATTTCCAAAACCTTTGAAGGCTCAATAATGAACAGAGGACCATCAAAGTTCTTAATCACAAACTCGGTTACCTGATTTCCAATTACCCGATACATGTTGGGCTTCCGCTTACCCAAAACCATAAGGTCTGGTTGGTAGGCTTCAATCTCAGATTGCACCGTTTTCTTAATAGACCCTTCTACAATGGCATAGTCGAGCTTGGTATCCGTGTTTTCTTTCCACTTCGCTAAAATGTTTCGGAATTTGCCGATTGCTTTTTGCTGTTCGGTCATGGTTCGCAATACATCCAATTGGTTCTCGGTACGCGTAGGATCCAATCGTTTTTCAACGTATAAGAATTTTACCTCAGCACCATAGGTCTGTGCCAGATTAATAGTGCTCTCAATAATGGTCTTTACGGGTTCCTTAATGTTGATTAAGGCAAGTACTCTATTTTGTGTTTCCATATTACGCAGATTTTGGTCTTAGCTTAAAGAATTCAATATAACTAGCAGGATTCTCCACTTCTCCCCTTTCGGAAAGCAGCATTACCGAGATGCGTCTATTTCGAGCTTTTTCCTTAAAATCCTCTAATATTTCAATAATATCGGGATCCAGAAAACGCGTTTTTCGTACATCCAATGTTAGATAGGTATCTTCTGGCAATGCATCCAGTTCCTTCAAGATTGCTCCTTTATTAAAGAAGGTTACTTCTTCTGCAATGGTCATCTTAATCTTATGCTTACCATTACTTTGATCCTCTATGTGCAGGAAATGAGAGTTCTTGAAACTCTTGTAAAGCACAACGATAAGTCCTACTGCCAATCCAAGTCCAATTCCCCATAATAAGTCCTTGAACACGATTACTGAAACGGTCACCATAAAAGGAACCCATTGTGTCCATCCACCGTTAAACATAGCTTTAAAGGTTGCTGGCTTCGCCAACTTATATCCTACTACGAGAAGTATTGCAGCAAGCACAGCAAGTGGGATTTTATTCAGTAAGGTAGGGATCAGGATAATGGAACCTACTAGGAAGAATCCATGGATAATGGCTGATGCCTTTGTTTTACCACCCGATTGTACATTCGCAGAACTACGAACGATTACCTGGGTAATAGGAAGTCCTCCAATAAGTCCTGAAACCACATTTCCAGCTCCTTGAGCAATGAGCTCTCTATTGGTTGGAGTAACTCGCTTCATAGGGTCCAGTTTATCGGTAGCTTCCACACATAATAAGGTTTCCAAACTGGCAACCAATGCAATGGTGAAACCAGCCAACAGTACATCTGTATTGGCTATTGAAGACCAATTCGGAAAGTTGAACTGAGCAAAGAACGAAGCAGCATCTTCGGGAACAGGAACACTAACAAGGTTCTTTTCTGCAATACCGAGGGCTCCAGAATCTCCCACAAATAGAAAGAATACAATTCCTACTATCACAGCTACCAAAGGCCCTTGAACAAGTTTGAAGAAGGTATGTTTCTTTGTGAGAACACGTTCCCATAATATCAGAATTCCTAAACCGGCTACAGCGATAATAGTATTTCCAAGACTAATTTCCTGAAATGCAGTTAATATAGGGCCAAAGGTACCTTCTCCTTTAGCAGGAATATATCCAAAGAAATAAGGAATCTGCTTAAGAATAATAATGATACCAATTCCTGTAAGCATTCCTTTAATTACTGATGAAGGGAAGAAATACCCAATAACTCCAGCTTTAAGAACACCGAAAATGATTTGAATCACTCCTGCCAGTACTACAGCTAATAAAAAGTTTTCAAATCCTAGGGTAGCAATAGCGGCAAAAACAATCGCTGCCAATCCTGCAGCAGGGCCACTAACCCCAATTTGTGATCCACTCATGAATCCTACTACAATACCTCCTACTATTCCAGCAATAAGCCCTGAAAATAGTGGCGCTCCACTCGCCAATGCAATACCTAAACACAAAGGTAAAGCCACAAAAAATACAACGATACTCGCTGGTAAATCGCTTTTTAAATATTTGAACATAATACAATAGTTTGTCCTCAATTTGAGGAAATTGATGATTAAATTTTTTTGGATGCCGAAAAAATTAAATCGTGTGTTCCGGGGGAGGTAAGAAAATTTCCTGATCTACTTGGAAGTGAGATTCAAGGTAATGACCGAATAGTTTAACGGTAGGATGGTCATCAAAACTGTCATTGTTCGTCAATTCCTGAAAGAACACTTCTTTTTCGTCCAATTCTTTTTTGTGTTCCTTTTTGGACTCATCATCAGATATTTCCATGGAAATGATGAGTTCGCTGTCGCATTCCAAAAAAGGAGCCACAGAAGGAACCAGCAGTGAAAGTACTACCAGAAATGAAATGACGTTATGGGACAGTGCTTTTAAATCCATCTTTAAAAAAGCAAAAATAAAATTCTAGACGAAAAAATCCATTAAGTTTTTGTTAAATCTTTTATGAAATTCGTGAAACAAAAAATCCCCTGCAAAATTGCAGGGGATCTTCATTAACTAATCTAAATTTCAAACAAAATTAGTTCTTTATAAATCGCTTTGACCCAACTACCTTGTTGTTTTGAGAGATAATGAGCTGATAAATCCCTTGGGACAATGCGTTTATATCGATTTCTTGAATGTCCGCGGTCATTTGGGACGTACTCAAGATTCTTCCTTGCATATCCACTACGCTTACTTCATAGCTTCCTTGCAATCCTTTTATGTTAATAATATCTGTACTTGGGTTTGGATAAACCACTACGTTCTCCAAAGCCACTTCATCTACATCCAACACATCTGTTGGTAATGGAATTAGGTCACCTCCGTCGGCTAACGCTACCCATAGACCAAAGGCAGGACCGTCGCTGTTAACAGAAGGATCTAGGAATCCAGATGCTACTACTGTGATGGCGGCACCATCCAAGCTTAGTGTACTCAATGGCGCTCCATAAGCAGCCACTCCAACAGTACCTGATTCGTCACGGATTTGAAGCACATAGTCATCTGTAGCCAATTCCAAGTAACCCGCAAACTCAGTGTACGATAAGTTATCTACCAAGGTAACACCTCCAGTTACTCCATTTTCAACTACATCAACTGTAGGAGCATCGGTAGAACCATGGTGTACCAATACATCTGTATTAGCACCATCCGTTGCCGCCTCTCTTCCCATGTCATAGATTTCCAATCCGAAAGGTGGTGCTGGATCATATCCAGAAGCACTCACAATACCATCTGCCACTACAATGTAGGTACTATTTGCAGCTAGAGTTAATGGGAACGTTGCAATGGCATCTCCCACGTCCGTACTGGTGCTAGGAGCCACAGCAATTTCTATTCCTACACCTGCGTTCAAGTCGATAAATGGTGTGGCTGTTCTAAAGGCAAAGTTGTCTACTGCCAATCCACCATTGATATAAATGTCTACTTCGGCAGCAGCTAAGTCTGCAGAGTTGTGAATAACCTGTACACGTGCAGTGGAAACTGGTAGCGGAATCAATTCTCCTCCAGAAGGAAGGGCAACCCAAATTCCGAAGGGTGCACCATCACTATTTACCGATGGATCCAAGAATCCAGAGGCTACGGCAACAATAGCCGCTCCATCCAATCCTAAGGATGACAATGGTGCTTCATAAGCAGCAACAGTTACTGTACCGCTTTCATCGCGTACTTCAATGCTATAATCATCTGTTGGCAACTCTAAATAGCCCTGGAAGTCTGTATATGCTAAATCATCAACAATCGTTCCTGCACCTAGTCCAACTTCCACGATATCAACAGTTGGAGCATCGGTAGATCCATGGTGTACCAATACATCTGTATTCGCTCCATCGGTAGCAGCCTCACGGCCCATATCGTATATTTCCAATCCGAAAGCTGGTGCTGGATCGTACCCCGTTGGGCTTACGATTCCGTCTGCAACTACTACATAAGAACCATTGGCAGCCAAGGTTACTGGGAACGTTGCAATAGCATCTCCAGAACTGGTACTTGTAGAGGGCGCAATAGCGATTTCCACCTCAACTTCTGCATCGAAATCAATGAATGGAGAAGCCGTTCTAAAAGCAAAGTTGTCTATGGCTAGTACATCGTCGATGTATACATCTACCTCGGCAGCAGCTAAGTCTGCAGAGTTATGAATTACCTGAACACGTGCTTTTTCTATTACCGGAAGTGGAATAAGATCTCCACCTGCTGGAAGAGCAACCCAAATTCCAAAGGGAGCTCCATCACTATTTTGTGTAGGATCTAAGAATCCAGAGGCCACTGCTACGATAGCAGCACCGTCCAAGGATAGATCAGCAAGTGGCGCTGCATAAGATGCTACGCGGGTAGTTCCTGTTTCGTCCATCACATCCAATTCGTAATTTGCCGTTGGCAATTCCAAATATCCTGCGAACTCTGTGTACGCAATGTCGTCTACTATAGTTCCGGCTCCTACACCAACTTCAACGATATCCACAGTTGGGGCATCGGTAGATCCATGGTGAACCAATAGGTCGGTATTGGCTCCATCGGTTGCAGCTTCACGTCCCATATCATAGATTTCCAATCCAAAAGGCGGTGCTGGATCGTAACCTGTTGGGCTCACGATTCCATCCGCTACTACTACATACGTCTCATTAGCAGCAAGGGCTACTGGGAATGTGGCAATGGCATCACCTACATCGGCACTATCTCCTGGGGCGATGGCAATTTCAGTTGTCACACCCGCATTCAAATCGATGAATGGAGTAGCTGTTCTGAAAGCGAAGTTATCTACGGCCAAGGCTCCGTCAATATATACGTCCACTTCAGCAGCGGCTGCATCGGCAGAGTTGTGAATTACTTGGATGCGCGCAGTGGATGTTGGAAGTTCTAACAAAGGACCTCCTGAAGGTAATGCTACCCAAAGGCCAAATGGTGCTCCGTCACTATTGTTAGTAGGATCTAGGAATCCAGAGGCGACAGCGGTAACCGCATTGCCAGCCAACCCAAGATCAGCTATGGGAAGCTCGTAGGCGGCTACGGTCACCGTTCCACTGTCGTCCCTTACTTCAATAGAGTAATTTAAGCTAGGTAATTGTAAGTATGAATTTCTAAATTCAGTATAATCGATATTGTTGGCAATTAAACCAATCCCAATACCCGTTTCATAGATATCCACGGTAGGAGCATCTGTAGCCCCATGGTGAATCTGAACATCCACTTGTGTTGGTTCCATAGAAGTTTCTCTGGCACCTGCCAAAATCTCCAAGCCAAATGCCGGTGCAGGATCATATCCTGTTGGACTTACGATACCGTCGGCTACTACTACATAGGTTTCATTTCTTGTAAGTGTTAATGGGAAAGTTGCAATGGCATCTCCAACATCAGTACTATTTCCTGGGGCAACAGAAATTGTGATTCCTACTCCTGCAGGGAAATCAAGGAATGGTGTTGCCGTACGGAATGCAAAATTATCGATGGCTAAAGCATCACCTAAATAAACATCAACCTCTGCTGCTGCCGCATCTGCAGAGTTGTGCACTACTTGCACACGTGCTGTAGAACTTGGCAACTCTACCAAAGGACCTCCAGCTGCAAGAGCTACCCAAACACCGAATGCCGGTCCGTCTGAGTTCATCGTTGGATCCAAGAATCCAGAGGCTATCGCTACAATGGCTTGTCCATCCAAAGCCAAGTCGGCCAAAGGAGCTTCGTAAGCAGCAACGGTTACAGTTCCCGTTTCGTCACGCACCTCAAGAGCATAGTTGTCTGTAGGTAATTCCAAGTATCCAGCGAAATCTGAATAAGCCAAGTCATCAACAATGGTTCCAGCACCAGCACCTACCTCAACAATATCTACTATTGGGGCATCGGTGGCTCCGTGATGAACCAATAAATCTGTATTTGAACCACTAGTGGCTGTTTCACGGCCCATGCCATATATCTCTAAATTGAATGGGATCGCAGGATCATATCCTGTTGGACTTACAATTCCATCGGCAACCACCACATAGGTTTCGTTTCTTGTTAATGTTAATGGGAAAGAAGCAATGGCATCACCCACATCGGTACTGTTGCCTGGAGCAACAGAAATAGTAATCTCTGTACCTGCAGGGAAATCCAAGAATGGAGTTGCAGTACGGAAAGCAAAATTGTCGATCGCCAATGCGTCCCCAAGATATACATCTACCTCAGCGGCTGCTGCATCTGCAGAATTGTGAACTACTTGAACACGAGCCGTAGAACTTGGCAACTCTACCATTGGACCACCACTTGCGAGAGCCACCCATACCCCGAAGGCAGGACCGTCTGAGTTCATGGATGGATCGAGGAATCCAGAAGCCACAGCCACCACGGCTTGACCGTCTAAAGCCAAGTCGGCCAGTGGTGCTTCATAAGCGGCAACGGTTACCGTTCCTGTTTGGTCTCTCACCTCGAGCGCGTAATTTGCAGTGGGTAATTCTAAGTACCCATCAAAACCTGCATACGCTAAATCATTAACAATGGTTCCAGCGCCTGCACCAACTTCAACGATGTCTACAGTAGGCGCATCGGTTGCTCCGTGATGCACCAGAAGGTCTGTATTGGAACCACTGGTAGCAGCCTCGCGGCCCATGTCGTACACTTCTAAATTAAAAGGGGTGGCGGGATCGTACCCTGTAGGGCTTACGATGCCGTCAGCCACTATAATATAGGTGGATCCGTCCATTAGCGTGTAAGTGAAAGTAGCAATTGAGTCACCAACGTCGGTACTGTCGCCTGGGGCAACATCAATATCGATTGCAACTCCAGCAGGCAAGTCGATAAAACCCGTTGCTGTTCTAAATGCGAAATTGTCGAGGGCAAGGGTGCCGTCAACATAAATGTCTACTTCAGCAGCCGCCATGTCTGCTGAATTGTGAATAATCTGAACTCTGGCGTTTTGCGCGTATGTCATTTGGAATAACGCGAATGCGAAAAGAGTTAGGAGTAGTTTTCTCATAGCTGATTCTGTTTAAAGTTTTTGAACAATATTTAAACAATTCAACTTTAAAAATTACTACCTCATTTCTAAATTTTAATATTTTTTTAACTTTTTGTTTAACCTTTTAGCTTGAAAATTGAACAATTCATAGATTTTTATAAACAAGTGTTTAATCAAATACCTATATAATTAAAATTCAACCACTTAATATATCGTTTTTGTTTAAGCATGGTCGGTTCCAATTTTCACATTTTTTTTAGAAGGCTCCCTTAGAACTATATGTATCTTTAGCCATCAAATTGAATAACATGAAATATTCCCTTTTACTGGGTTTGTCCTTACTTATTACTTCTTGTAACACAGCACAAACCAATTCTAAAAAGAACTTAACCAGAATAGATTATTCCAACACTATAACCGTAGAAGATTTAAAAAACCATCTCTATACTTTTTCCGATGACAAGATGGAAGGGAGAATGACTGGAGAAAAAGGACAGAAGATGGCCGCCGAATACTTGCAAAATTTTTACAAAGCCAATGGAATAACAGCACCCAATAATGATGGTGATTATTACCAGGAAATCCCAGCTGAGTATTTTGGGAGAATGGACGAACCCAAACCCTCCGAAAATGTAGTGGCATTTATTAAAGGTTCAGAAAAGCCCGATGAGGTCATTGTACTATCTGCCCATTATGACCATGTGGGTACCCGGGATGGAAAAGTATACAATGGCGCGGATGATGATGGTAGTGGTACAGTAGGTATGCTGGAAATTGCAGAGGCCTTTCAAAAAGCCGTAAAAGATGGCAATGGGCCCAAGCGCTCTATTCTATTCTTGCATGTAACAGGTGAGGAAATTGGTTTATATGGATCGAAATATTATACCGAAAATCCAATCTTTCCATTAGAGAATACGGTTTGCAATTTGAATACTGACATGATAGGACGTATAGATCCAGCTAAAAAGGAGAATCCCAATTATATCTATTTAATAGGTAGCGACAAGTTGAGCCAGGAATTACATGATGTTTCTGCCGCTGTAGCCCAAGAGTATAGTGACCTTGAATTGGATTACAAATTCAATGCTGAAGACGATCCCAACCGATTCTACTACAGAAGCGACCATTATAACTTTGCCAAAAACAACATTCCTGTAATATTCTACTTTAATGGGGTACATGAAGACTATCACAAACCTACAGATACTCCCGATAAAATTGAGTACGAATTATTGCAAAAACGAACCCAACTTATATTCCAAACCACATGGGAAGTGGCCAATAGGGAAGGCAGAATACGGGCAGACAAGCTTTAAGGATAAGAAATGAAAAAGCCTCTCGAGTTCGAGAGGCTTTTTTTCCAATCCAAAAATAATTATGAAAAAAACCTTTATCAAGGTAACCATTACTTCTAATTCCGAAAAAAACAGGCCATCCGATTGAGGAGCGATTGGTGGCCTGAAAATCCTTATTCAGAATTTTGATGCAAACATACGGCAAGTATCACATTTAAGATCGATGAAAAATGGTGTTTGGGCGAAAACACTTTTTAGCTCTATAAATAAGATATTTGAAAGTCATTCGATCTTAGAATAATTTCTTCTATTCCCTAAAATTTTGTCATTTGTAATCCTATTCTTACATTTGAAAAATAAAATTCCTTTTTCTACTAAATTTTTGCAAACTCGTGATACCCAATAAAATTCAGGGAATTACGAGGACAGAGTGGTTAAAATGTGCATTTTGTCGATGAAATTTGCATTTTATGGAATTTAATTGTAGAATTGAGCGATTAAAATTTATGCGCCCAACCTTTAAAATCCAGTTGTTATGACTTTTAAAACCAAACTTAACTTACTAACAGTGGTTCTATTGTTATGCACCACTTTTGCATTCGCTCAAACGTCCAAAGGAGGACAACCTTCTATCATTGCCGGAGACGTTGCCATTAACAAATATCATGAACGCGAAGAACTGGAAAGGATGCGAAAAGGACATCTTTTACAGTTATACAACAAGCGTATTGAGGTAATTATTAAAATCTTACCGAATATCGCCTTTGCTACTAAGCCTGGCGTTACCATGAGTTCCTTAGGAATTCCAGACACCAAAGAAAACCGTGCGGCACTTCTTGAAAATAACGCGGCTACTACGACTTATTTTCAGAACACACTGCAATTTCAAAAGATTGTCCTACCCTATTCGGACAAGAGTAACTTGATTGCTGCCATTCTGTTCTATGAGGAAACCTTAAAAGCCCTACACACCTACGAAGACTTTAATTAGGCGGCACTAGCCCCTTCTATTTCGTACATTTTAACCTAGGTATTTCCTACAAGGAGACCCTAACTATGTTAAAATTAGTGCATTTCATCGGTTATTTTTGCATTTCATAGATTATAATTTATCTTTATAGTCATATTTACGAAGTATTTAACATAATTGCCCGAGTATGAATAAAAACTACCCCCCTGTCATTTTATTGTTCTTCCTCCCAATTTTCTGTTTGTTCGCACAACAGGAGAAGGGGATACATGGCAATGAAAACTGGTTGAGCATTTGGACAGATTTCAATCCAAGCTCGAACGAGTACCCTGAACCTACACAAATTATTTCCGGTACGATTTCAAAAGATACCAAGTTGCTTAAGAAAGAAACGTATCTATTACTGGGAGATGTATTTGTAACCGATAGCACTACCCTTTCGATTGAGCCCGGAACTGTTGTTTTGGGCGATTACAAATCGAAGGCGTCGCTCATTATTAGCAACGGCTCTAAAATAATTGCCGAAGGAACGCAAACCGACCCCATTGTCTTTTCCTCCAACAGAGGTGTTAGGAAAAAAGGGGATTGGGGAGGTATTTTCATCTTGGGAGATGCCCCTTTGAACAAGGTGGGCAACTCTTGGGATCTGGACTATGGACTTAAGTCACCAGCTCCAGGGGCAACCTACTATGGAGGTGAAAATGCAGAAAGCGATTCTGGTATCATGCGCTATGTGCGGATTGAATACGCCGGTAAAAGATCCAAAAATCACGGATATTTCAGTGGTCTTACCCTAGCTGGTGTAGGAGATGCCACGGTTATTGAAAACATCATGGTTTCCTATAGCGAAGGTGGAGGATTCAACATCATTGGAGGTAACACCATTTTATCCCAATTGGTATCGTTTCGATCCAAAAGAAATGATTTTATTTTCAATTACGGAGCACAAACCCTATTCACAAATTCGTTGGCGGTAAAATCACCTTACCACACCACTTCGGGAGAGGCAAGTAGTATTTACTTGGCTTCTTATAACGAAAAAAGCGAAGTAGATCCTGAGAAAAAGGGAACGTACCTTTTCGCAGAGAACATAACGCTTATGGTCCTGAGTAAGAACTTGGAAGCAGATACCAAAGTGGGATTGGTACATGAAGCCATGTACGTTAAAGAAGGAGCCTCATTTGCTTTTGACAAAAGTATTTTCTCAGGTTTTAATCCAGCCGTAGTGTTGGACAACAAAATCTGGGTGAACAATGAAAACCTACGGAACTTGCGATTTACCAATATGTACTTCAATAATTGCAAAGGAAATATTTTCACGGAAAATGTAGCCAACAACGAAGATCTTGAGAATTGGTACGGCAATAGCGCCTTTGGTAATGTCTATTCGCATGGATCCGATTCAGAAACTTTTATCGACGTAAGGAATTTGGACAATCCGGATTTCAGACTGAGAATCAACAAAATCATTGCAAGTAACAATCCTGAAGATTAGGAAAACCCAACACAATAGGATGTTCTAACTTGAACCTAGAGCCGCTCTAGATGTTAAGTTACACAACGCCTATTTGGTTAAGAACATAAAAAGCATCTGAATGGCAAAAACTACTCCCCGGAAAATTCTATCTCTTCTCCTCGGCTTTTTCATGACAGCGTTCATGACAAAAGTGGAGGCGCAGATCGTTATAGGAACTCCAAATCTTCAGTTTAGCCAAGCATGTGCAAATGAAACCTTTAATTCCTTTACGGTAGATTTCATTTTTAACCCAGCATCGGGTGTACTTCCATCCAATCAATTTATTGTTGAATTATCCGATGCAGAAGGAAATTTCGACGAACCAGAAATCGTTTATATGTCCAACCCTGGAGAAATCAACTCCTCGCCTGCTTCGGTTAGCTTCGCCCTTCCGACTACCACTGCAGGTGAAGGCTACAGGGTAAAAATACGAAGTACCGAACCAGAGGCATCAAGCACGCCTTCCGAAAGTTTTTCGGCATATTACAAGCTTCAGGATAGTCCGTTTACCATCAACGATCTTATCCCAACAGGTAGTTATTGTCCGGGAGGAAGTTATTTGCTTACTATAGACAACCCTGGATCTCCCGGGAACGACTCTCCTCTCAATTATCCCTCCCTAACCTTCAATTGGTTTAAGGAAGTGGGTGCAACAGGTTCCGTTATGGTAGCTCAAGGGGAAACCTTTTCGGTTTCTGAACCAGGGGTTTATTTCGTGGAAACCAATTATGGTACTTGTACCTCCGACTCCTTTTCGAATCGGGTAACGATTACCGAAGGGGAAATACAGGATGATGTATCTGCCACCATCGTATCCAGCGAAGGAAACCCATTCTGTGCTACCAATGGTCCAACCGAATTAAGCACTGTGGAAGGCGATAGTTACCAGTGGTTTAGGGAAGGAAGCATGATCCCAGGCGCCACGGAACAGGTCTTTGTAACTGACATTTCGGGATTGTACTCCGTAGTAGTGAGTTTTGGAAGCTGTCAAGCCACCGGAATTATTGAATTGGATACCGGTGATTTTACCAGTGAAGTCGATGTTCCAGCATCGAATATGCTGGAAGAAGGCGATACCCTCATTGTAACAGTGACTACCGACGCTGTGAATCCGCAATTCGAATGGACTCTTAACGGCGAAACCATCCCCGGTGCCACCCAAAGTACCTTGAGTGTTACTGAATTTGGCGAATACCGGGTCTACATTACCCAAACCAGTGAGTGTGTGGTAACACGGGAGCACTTTTTTGCGGTGGAAGAATTTATCAATCCATTTCCCGAGGTAAACAACATTCCCAACTTAATTAGCCCCAACGGCGATGGAATCAATGATACATGGATCATTCCCATAGACTATGTAAGCGGAACCAACACTGAGGTTATTATTATTTCCAGCAATGGAGAAACCGTTTTGAGCACCAAGGACTATTTAAACAATTGGCCAGAGAATCAGCCCACATTAAGCAGTGTGAATGAAGTGTACTATTACATGATCATCCCACCGGATAAAGCACCCAAGAAAGGTTCTATAACCATTGTAAAGTAACGTGAAAAAACGAACCATCCATATCATCCTCCTTTTCTGTTTCATAGGAACAGCATACCCTCAAGTTGAGGATGGCGTGGTTGCGCTCAATATTCCCGCAAGAAACTCCCTCATGTTCAATAGGTTTGTTACACAACCTACCTTCAGTTTTGTAAGGGAACAGAACAAGTATATTACCATTTCCAATAAAAGGGAATTGGTTCAGGTAGAAGATGCGCCACTCACCTACTTTTTCAACTACTCGGGAAGACTAGGGGAAAATATTGGTGCCGGAGTGGGTGTTTATCAACAAAACTTCGGGGTACTTACCACTTTTGGGGGAATACTCAACTTCGCTTACAACATTCAGGCTCAAGAGGATAGCAACTTTACATTCGGAATTAATGTAGGGGCTTATCAAAGTGGTCTCGATAGCGGAAGGGTGGTTACCAATCTGGATGATCCTGCGCTGAATAACATTCCGTCGAATTTCCTACTTACCGTTCATCCAGGGATCAATTATGGAACGGGCTTCATGGACTTCGGATTATCCCTTAACAATATCGTTACCTACAACTTTAATACCTCGGCATTGGTGGAGGACAATCCGAAACAAGGGGTACAGGGACATATCATGTATACCGGGTACTTTGGTGGATATGGGTTCTTCGGTCAGAGTAGATTCTCTGCTTTGGCTCGATCTGAATTCCAAAAAGACGATACCATGATTTCTGGTGTGGTGATGCTTACAGTTCCCAAAGGTATTTGGGCCCAAGTGGGTTACAACAATATGTACGGTGCTTCGGGCGGACTTGGAATAAACTTAACACCACAGATCGCTGTAGAATACAACTATGAAAGGCCTATCGTTGGACTCACCAACTTGGGTGCAGCTCATGAAATTACCTTGGCCTACCGATTCAAAAACAACAATTACTACAAGTACAGTAGGGATGACGAATTATCAGGCCTTTTCGAATCGAATAGACGAAGAAGACGAAGTCCCAGAAAGAAAGCTGTCGTAGCAACGGTTGCGGAAGAACCAGCACAGGTAGATCCAGCACAATTGGAAGCTGATCGACTTGAAGCAGAGGAACAAGCAAGATTAGCTGCTGAGGAGAAAGCGAAACAAGATGCCGAAGAGCAAGCTCGACTTGAAGCTGAAGAACAAGCAAGATTGGCTGCCGAGGAAAAAGCAAGGCAAGAAGCTGAAGCACAGGCCAAAATAGATGCTGAAGAACGCGCTCGATTATTGGCGGAAGAGAAAGCCAAGGAAGAAGCTGCAGCAAGGGAAAGAGCTAGAAAGGAAGCTGCAGAATGGGCCCGATTGGCTGCCGAAGAAAAGGCAAAAGAAGAAGCTGCGGAACAAGCACGGTTGGCCGCCGAGAAAAAAGCTCAAGAAGAAGCCGCTGAACAAGCTAGACTGGCTGCTGAGGAGAAAGCACGTCAAGATATTGCGGCCGAACAGGCACGCTTGGCTGCAGAAGAGAAAGCAAAACAGGAAGCCGAGGAACAAGCACGACTGGCTGCTGAAGAACAAGCCCGTCAGGAGGCGGCAGAACAGGCCCGATTGGCTGCTGAAGAAAAGGCACGACAAGAAGCTGAAGAACAAGCGCGATTGGCCGCTGAGGAACAGGCAAGATTAGCAGCCGAAGAGGAGGCCCGAAGAGAAAGCCTTGTTAAAAATCCTACTGATGCTATTGGAAGATCCATTAGTGAATTGGCTACTGAAACGGAAGAATCAAGAGGAGAACAACAAAAGCTATTGGAGGATTTGGAAGCTGCCGTGGCTGTTAAGGAACAAGATCTTAAAGACTTGAAGGAAGAAAATGATCTAAGCGAACAAAACATCTATGTTGAGCCCAAGCCATTCAAAAGTGTAACCGAGGAAAATGCCCGAATTGAGCTGCTCAAGATTACACTGGATACCATTATGCTTCGCAATCAGAAGAAGATTGCTATGCTGGAATCCTTATTGGAGGATCGTGAAAAGACCATCAACGATCCGAGTGATGAAACCAATCTGTATTACAAAACAGAAATTGCCAAACTATTGGCAGAACAAGAAGAAGCATCGCGTAAACGTGCATCCTTGATTTCTTCCTTGGAACAAATTGCCATTGCTACGGAATTCGAACGTAAGCGAAGAATTAAGAGAGCTGCATATGACAATGACGAAGATCGATATTCACAAGATCGTAGAATGATGACCAGTTTAAGGAATACAGTTACGTTAAGCGAGACCCCAATTACTGTAGGTGATATGGACTTCGGTAGGGAGCGCAATAGCAACATTCAGATCTTGAAAAATGTGAGCAATACCGACAATGGATATTACCTCGTGCTTGCGGTTCATAGCGACATTGCAAAACGGGATAAATTCCTTGTGCAAGTGATTTCATCTGGATATAAGGATGTAGATTTCTTCTACGATATTAATACGAATGAGTACTATATCTATTCCAAGAAGTTCAATAGTATCCAAGCCGCAGAAAATTCGGTAAACACACAGTTAGATTTACCATACAACCAAAATACAACCATTATTAAAATCGAGAATTAGCTATGACATAAGAAGCAAACATACTGCCCCCCCAGCCTTTCAAATTTTAATTTGAATGTTATAAGAAACTAAAAAACCAGTCGCCATGTACAAACCTACTATTAACAGACTCCCCGCGCTTCTTATAGTCCTATTTTTCGGCATACAATGTTATGCCCAGAACTACGTACCCTTTACCCCCAGATTCGATCAGGATCTGCGTGGGGATATGATCTTAATCGGGAACAATATTCTGGGGCCGGACAATGGACCTTTTAACGACAATACTGCCTACAACCATCAGGTGGATATGCAATATATCGACATTGATGGTGATCCCACCACCTATAGCTCATCAAGTGCCGATTTGGTTATTCCAGATCCTTCCTGTTATGTCATTAGGCATGCAAGTTTGTATTGGGGAGCGGTAACCGAAGGGACCCAACCTTTCACGAATATAAAATTTAAAGGGCCCACGGGCGGCTACAATGATATTACAGGAACCATCATTTTCGATGCAGATGGAACGTCTGCAGATGGTGGCGACAGTTTCCCTTATGCTTGTTATGCAGATGTTACGGATATAGTCCTTAACCTCGACAACGATTTAGGAACGTACACGGTCGCCAATGTTTCCAGTGCATTGGGTGAAACCAGTACTTTCGATCCCTACAATGGAACAGGTTACTCCGCAGGTTGGTCATTATTTATTGTGTATGAAGACCCAAGGCTACCCGGAAAATCCATTACCAGTTTTGATGGTTTTAGCGCCATTAGTGTACCTGGCGGCAATACTGCACTGGATATTCCTGTTTCAGGATTTAGAACCGTTCCTGCTCCGGCTCCTGTAAGAGCAAACTTTGCCTTTGCTACCCTAGAAGGTGACAAGCCCATTGTTGGAGATCGCCTACGTCTAAATGGTACAGCCCTTTCAACAACAGATCGACCGGTAGATAATTTCTTTAATAGTTCGGTGACGCAATTGAGTGCCATGCCGGTGGACAATAGAAACCCCAACAGTACCAACACCCTTGGTTTTGATACAGGGATCATCGCGGTTCCCAATCCGGGAAATACAGTGATTGCTAATGATGCCACATCGGCTACCATTCGCGTGGAAACCAGTGGAGACACTTACTTCCCCTATCTAACGGCATTTGCGGTGGAAATTATTGAACCCAACATCGTACTTACCAAAATCGTAGAGGATGAATTTGGAAATGATATTGGCGGTCAAGTCGTTGCCTTGGGTCAAGAATTGAATTACGTTATCGGTTTTCAGAATACAGGAAATGATAATGCGACTAATTTTACGATCAGGGATATACTTCCCATTAATATTATTTTCGATTATCCAACCGATTTAGTACTTCCGGCCGGGGTTACCGTACAAAGTTACGATCCGGCGACACGGGAGCTTATCTTCGCTATCGAAGATCAATTGGTGGAAGAAAACGACCCGGTTTACGAAATACGGATTGAGGTTCAAGTGGTGGAAACGTGCCAGCAATTGGCCCCCGCTTGTTCCGATATCATCAATAACCAAGCATTTGCCACCTATCAAGGAACATTGAATCCCACTTTTATCATTACCGATGATCCAAGTCATAGTTCGAATACCGGATGTCTAATTTCACCCCAGGCAACGAACTTCCTTGCCGATCTTGACGATTGTGTGTTCACGCAAAATGAAACCTTGTGTGGTGATAGCGTTACTTTAACTGCAGCAGATGGATATGTTTCTTATTCTTGGTCTACCAGTCCTACGGGAACGCCTGTTATTGGAACCGGACAAACTTATACAGCTACGGCTACCGGAACCTATTATTCCTTTAATACAGCAGCAGCACCATGTCGTTCAATCGTTCAGGAATACATTGTCACCCTATTTGGTGGAAGTACTCCCAACCCTATAATTCCGTATGCAGATGAAGTGGTTATTTGCCCCAATGATGGGAAGGAATTACCTAATATCTATTTATGCGGACAAGACGATTTCAGGGACCTAACCGCCGATATCGCCAGTGCAACAGAAATCTTCTGGGAACTTTTGGATGAAAGCAGTTGTCCGGCCGTTTCCGATCCAGATTGTGCTAATGAAAATAATACTTGTGTATGGAATATTGTCGGCACAGGAACGGATTACACAGTCAACTCCGCAGGTCAGTACAGATTGACCATCAATTATGAGGGAGGATGCTTTAATCAGTTCTATTTCAACGTGTATCAAAACTTGTTGGAACCTACAGTTTCTGTCACCGACATTATCTGTACTACCCCAGGTACCATAACAGTGAACAATGTCCCTTCCGATTATGAGTTTAGTTTGGATGGAGTGACCTTTCAATCCAGTAATGTATTTTCAGTTACCGTTCCTGGCATCTATACGGTATACATCCAACAAGTAGGTGTACCTTCTGGAGCCTGTTTATTCACGGTACCTGATGTTTTGGTACGAGCCAGGGATTTCACAGTATCCTCCATTGTAGAGCAACCCCTTTGTTTCGGGGACTTAGGAAGTATTTATTTGGCAGCCAATGATGCCGATCCTCAATATTATTTCTCCCTTTATCAAGGCGGAACCCTAGTCAATTCAGTAGGGCCTATCGTTAGTAATACACATTCATTCGTAAATTTAAATCCCGGAACATACACGGCTGTTGTAGAAACCGATGATGGTTGTACCCATACGGAAGACATAGAAATTATTGAGCCGCCGTTACTCACCGTTACGGCCGCCATCACCATCCCATTAACATGTACCGATGGAGAAATCACTGCGTACCCCGTAGGTGGTACCCCACCCTATTTCTACTTCATTAATGGCAGCCCAACCTTCCAAACGGTACCGGAAATAGTAGTAACAACACCTGGGGTTTATGACATTACAGTAGTAGATTCTAATAACTGTAGTGCAGATACGTCCATTACCATTGAGGCTACTCCTCCTCCAGAATTCAACGTACTTACCACGGATATCCTTTGTGCGGACGATGGCGATGCAGGAATCATTACCATAGATGTTATCAACGCCAATGGCAATATCCTACAATTTAGTATCGATGGTGGTGTTACCTTTAGTGTTTCACCAGTTTTCACAGGATTGGCAGCAGGAAGTTACGATGTGGTTGTGGAATACACCACAGGGCCTTCCGTGTGCCTATCCGATCCGCAAACGGTTACCATAGATGCAGCAACTGCGATCTCCGGTACCGCTGAATTGACATCGGATTATACCTGTAATACCACCGGTACCATTGAGGTAACCAATGTAACAGGAGGAGAACCTCCGTACATGTACAGTATAGATGGCGTGAACTTTCAATCGAGCCCTATATTTACCGGACTTACTGCTGGGAGCTACACCATCACAATTCGCGATGACAATGATTGTACCGCGGTTACAAATGAAATCGTTATTCCGCCGTTGGATCCTCCAACGGATATGACCTTCAGCAACACACCTCTAACGTGTCCTACCAATCTCACCACGGTAACCATTACAGGTACTACGGGTGGTGTGGCACCATTGGAATATCAGATTATAGCTCCTGCACCTGCAGCAACACCCTATCAGTCTTCTCCGGTATTTGCCGACTTGGCACCCGATGTGTATACCTTCCAGGTACGCGATGCTAATGATTGTACATATAGTGAATCGTATGCAATCGATCCACTCCCAACACTTAGCATTTTCGGAGAAACATTGAGCAATGTTACTTGTTTTGGCGCAGCGGACGGAAGCGTTCAATTCACCATTTCCGGAACTACTTCCTTTGAATACCAAATCAATGGTGGAAGTCCGGTTCCAGGAACTTCCCCGGTGGTTTTAATAGGATTAACAGCAGGTAGTTATACCATTGTAGTTACGGACTTAATCACAAATTGTACCGCAACTGAAACTGCGGTTGTTCAGGGACCAACGAGCCCATTGACCGTTTCCTTAGAAGTTGAACCGATTACCTGTATAGCAGATGGAAGCGTTGTTGTCAATGCGTCCGGTGGATGGGGAGGTTATACCTATACGCTCACACTGCCAGACACCACGACATTACCGCCGCAAACGAACGATACATTTACAAATTTAACCCAAGCTGGCACCTACACGGTTAACGTTGAAGATGCCAACGGATGTGTATTTACAGATACTTTTGATTTAAGCACACCCAGCCTTCCCGTGGCATCCATAAGCACAACTTCCGATCTATGTTACGATACGGGTGACAATGCCACTATAATAGTAGATGTTACTTCAGGGCAGCCTCCTTATGAATACAGTATTAATGGCGGGCCGTTCCAATCCAGCAATACATTTACAGATTTAGGACCCGGCAGCTACACCATCACTGTAAGGGATGCATTTGGTTGTGAAACAACGCTACCTGCTGAAATTATCGCACCAGAGTTATTGATAGATGCTGTATTAACAGATTCGCCAGATTGTACGCCCACACCAGATGCGACTATATCCGGTACCATTGCTGGGGGTTCAGTACCCTACACGTATGCCGTTTCCATCGATGGTGGCGCCTATATTCCATTAGGAGGAACCGGTACTACTTTTGCCTATTCCACTTCCATTGCTGGCACCTATCAGTTCGAAGTCACAGACGCACAAGGATGTACGGCGACATCACCAATCATTACGATAAACCCTGTAGAGCCTCCGGTTTTGGATGTGGTGGTGCAAACAGAACCCATTCTATGTAATGGTGATTCTAATGGAGCTTTAGATATCACTTTCGACCCAACTGTAGGAACCCCTCCCTTTCTCATCAATGTATTTAACGATACCACAGGAACGGACTACGGCACTCAGACTACAGGATTACCGGCGGGTGATTATACCATCACCCTCACAGATGGCAATTCCTGTACAGATGTAGAAACCATTACCATAGCAGAGCCAGATCCTATTGTAGTAAGTTATACTACTGAAGATATTACTTGTAGCTCAACGGGAACCACCGAAGGATCCATTACGATTGATAGTACTATTGGAGGTGTTGGGCCTTATGATTATTATGTAACAGGAACGGCATATTCGAATTCTGAAATTGATACCCCTGGCACCATTCCAATTACGTTCGATGTGATCAATTTCGGTTTATATGAAATTACGGTGATAGACAGTAATGGATGTACTGTACTTTTCCAAGATGTGCTCATTGCTTCCCCACCCGACGATTTGGATATTACAGTGGATAGTACAGCCGATTGTACTACGGGAGGGCAAGCAGTTGTTGCAGTAAGTTCAGTCCTTGGAAGTACTGGACCTTTCTGGTTCACTATTTATCAAGGCCCCATTTCTGTGTATCCAAATCCACCAGGTTCCTGGATACCAGAAGATACTCCTGGAAGTCAATCCGCCACATTTACAGGCTTGACCCCTGGAATCACGTATACCTTTATTGTTTACGATGAATCAACAATGTGTAGCTACTATGAACCCGCTGCAACGGCCATTCCTACGAATTCTACATTGACGCTTACAGGGGTTGGTTCCGACAATGTAACCTGTACGGGTAATGCGGATGGAGATGTTTCCTTTACTGTAAACAGCATATATGCTACTGCGGTAGATATTTCCTATGAAATATTCGATTCCTTGACCCTTCAAACTACGGGAATTGTGGGCACTGATACGGTAGCCGCTGGCGGCACCTTAACAGTATCAGATTTGGGCCCATTACCTCCGGGTACTTATTTCGTACTTATTCAGGAAACTTCGGGTCCTAATGCTGGTTGTGGTGTTGCCACCGCTCCTCTTATTATTACAGAATCTACCATCCTTTTGGATTTATCAGCTTCTGTAAATCAGAATGCAAATTGTAATCCGAACTCCGGGGTTGTGAGTGCCATCGCACAAAATGGTACCGCCCCTTACCAATATCAAATAACAACGACTCCAACGGCACCCGGACCCACGGATCCATCATGGGACCCATCGAACACCTTTAATGTCGATGCGGGTAGCTATTATGTACATGCTATAGATGCAAACGAATGTATTATTACAAGTCCTGTACAAGTAGTAGACATGGATCCGGAACCGGTAATTGATGCCGTTACGACGAATCAATGTGATACTCCGCAAGGACAATTTGAGGTGGATGTTACGCTTACTACAGCAGGAATTCCTCCTTATAGTGTGAGTATTGATGGAGGAGGATTCCAATCCCAAACATTCCCGTTTACCATTACGGGATTATCATCTGGAACACATACGGTAGAAGTAATGGATGCTAATGGATGCGGACAATTAATTAATGTGGATATTGAATCTCCACTCGGATTAAGCCCTTCCGTAACTGCCTTACCTAGTTGTACTGACGATGATGGTGAAATCACCATTACCGCCACTGGAGGAACAGGAACCTATACGTATGCGATTAGTCCAAATCCACCCACCATTGTTTTAACAGGGAATGTCTTCTCTGGAGTTCCATCGGGAACCTATACGGTTACGGTAACGGATACCACTACTTTATGTACCGAAGACATTTCGGTGACCTTAGAGAATGCGATTCCTGTGACCTTCGATACGGAGGTTTCGGATACTAGCTGTAATGCGGGTAGTGATGGTCAGATTATTGTAAATCTGCTTCCGGGTAATGATAACCCCATTTATATGTATGAGATCATTGCTCCTATTGTTGTTGCTCCTCAGACCAGCAATATATTTACTGGCTTGGCTGCGGGAACTTATACAGTACAAGTTACATCCGGAAGGGATTGTGTAGCTACCGCAGATGTCCCTGTAGGCGAACCTCTATTGTTGGAAGCCTCAGCAACTGCTACTACTTTCGTATGTACCACAGATAATACGCCAGCTCCATCTACCATTACCATTACAGAAACCGGTGGAACGGCTGATTATTTCTATAGTATTGACGGCACCAATTACTTCCCTTCGAACGAATTTGAAGTTTTGGATACGGGGACAACCCAAATCATTACCGTCTATGTACGTGATGCTAATAACTGTATTGCTACCAATACGGTAACGATTGATCCACTACCCATCATAACTGCAACATCCTTTGCCATCGCCACCCCGATCGATTGTAACCAAACAGGGTCCGTTGCCATAAATGTTACAGGAGGGTCAGGAAACTTTGAATATCAATTGTTACCCGATGGCCCCATACAAGCTTCAAACATTTTCGATATACCTGGTCCAGGAACGTATTACTATCAAGTAAACGACTTGGATACCAATTGCTATTTCCTTACCGATTCTTTTGAAGTCCCCCCATTTGATTTAATTGATGCTAATTTGGCCGTAACCCAGCAAAACGATTGTTTTGGTGCCACCGATGGCGAACTTGCACTAACCATATCCGGATATTCTGGCGCATATACATACCAACTTTTGGATGGAACAGGTGCACCTATTGGAGGTCCGGTTGCGGCCAATACATCAACAAATCCTGTGATCATTGCTGGATTACCTGCCGGTAATTATTCGGTAAACGTGGTTGAAACAGATACTCCGTTTTGTACTACTGACACCAACGTTGTAACCGTGGGGTCACCACCATTGCCATTGGAATTGGAAGCTTCGGAAACAGCTAATGTAACCTGTAATAACAACGAAGGGATCATTACTGCGCTTGCCGATGGAGGAACAAGTCCTTATGAGTACGAACTAACTGGTGATGCGACAGTGCCTTATTCTTCGAATAATGTATTCACAGACCTTAGTGCGGGAACATATACGGTAAATGTAAGAGATGATAACGATTGTATAGAGTCCTACACTGTTGTACTTGAAGAGCCTGATCCGATCGACGCAGATTTTATACCTAGCACAACTACCCTATCGTGTTTTGGAGATCAAGATGCCACCATTACGGTAGAAAATGTAACAGGAGGGCAAAATGGGAACTATACCTATACACTAAACATGATTTCACCCTCTACCTCAACTTCGGGACCCCAGCTATCGAATATTTTTGAAGGATTGGGTGCGGGAACCTATACAGTGACCATAAATGATGGCTTTGATTGCTTTATGACATCATTACCCATCTTTATAGGAGAACCCGACTTGGTCATTGCAAGTTTAAACGCAAGTACTACACCTACTTGTTTAACCGAAGCACAACTTACCCTAAGCGCAAATGGAGGAACCGGAAGCACGTATGAATATAGCACCACTCCAGATTTTGCCACGGTATTGGGAAGCTTTACTACCTCGGTAACCTTCTCGGTGGCTCCAGGCACCTATAGTTACTACGTTAGGGATGCGAACGGCTGTGTGGCCAATGCCTCTAACGAAATTACTATTGATCCACTTCCACCATTAGTGGTAAACGTACTTACCGATAATCCCCAAATTAATTGTGTTGGCGATACCACCGGTGTCATCGAGGCCAATGCACAAGGTGGGCTGGGTGATTATGTATACGAATTACACGATGCTAGTGGAAACCCCATCCCCGCCGATCAAAACAGTCCGGGAACCTTCTCTGGTCTTTCCATTGGAGACTACATTGTGTACGTGACCAGTGGAGATTGTGATGCCTTTTCTGAAGAGATTACCATTACAGAACCAGAGAATGGCCTACAAAGTGACTTTGTTGTCACCAATGTATTGTGTCAAGGAGAAGACAATGGACGATTGGAAATTCTCGCAGAAGGTGGTACGGGAGTTATCCTCTACGCTATTTCTCCACGATTGGATCAATACTTTGAAAACAATGTATTCGAAAACTTGGCTCCAGGTAATTACGACGCCATTGTACAAGATGAATTGGGTTGTTTCCTAACCTTTAACTTCGACGTAACCGAACCACCTGCCGTACTCATCGAGATCGTACCCGACTCCACTATTCCGGAAATCTGTGAAGGAGATCAGGATGGGTTCTTTAGTATCGATATCGATGGAGGAACCCTACCCTACAGTGTGAGTGTAGACGATTACGATGGGGAATATACCACTGGAGGTCCTACTCAAACCGTATTCAATTTTGATAATCTTGGTGGTGGCGACCATATCGTATATGTTCGTGACAGCCTTGGATGTGAATCTCAATGGAACATCGCCTTCCCTGATTCGGTATCATTGGATCCAGAAGCTATCGTTGATATTCAGTGTATTGATAATGTATCCACCAATGTGGTTACAGTGGAGGTTGATGAAGAAAGTGTGGATTTCTCCCAATTGGAATTCTCATTGAACGGTGGTCCATTCCAAAACAGCAATGTATTCACGAATTTACCCGGTAGTACCGACAATTTTGTCACCGTAAGGCATTCTAACGGTTGTGAAAAAATGACCGAGCCTTTCGATATAGAAACCATTGCACCTGTTTGGTTGTTCCTTGAAGAAGGAGAACTAAACGAAATTGTTGCCATTGCCAACGGTGGGAATGGAGAGTTTACCTATACCTTCAACGGAGAAGATATGGGTAATGAGAATGTATTTACCATTACCGAATCTGGAAGCTATGAGGTCATCGTTACCGATAGCAGCGGTTGTATGGCTGTTGCACGGGTTGAACGGGAGTTTATAGACATCTGTATCCCAGATTATTTTACACCCAATGGAGATGGTGTTCAAGATGGTTGGACCATAGGATGTGCCCCTAATTATCCAAATCTGGTCTTCTCCATTTACGATCGATACGGTCGTAAGGTAGCTACCTTACGTGCCGGTGAACATTGGGATGGAAGATACAACGGCAATGAACTGCCCTCTGGAGACTATTGGTTTATTGTAGAAACCGATAGATCTGGCGAAATACGTGACTTTGTCGGACACTTTACATTGTATAGATAAAATAGCACACCATGAATTGATACGTCACCCTAACAAAACCTACTTCTATGAAAAAACTATTACAATACCTATTGATCGCCCTAGCCATGCAGAGCTACGGTCAAGAACTTAACTTACCTGTGTTTACACAGTATTTAGCAGACAATGATTTTGTGGTTTCCCCCACTTTTGCAGGTATCGGTGATAATTTTAGAATTAGAGCCAATGGATTGACACAGTGGGTCGGGATTAAAAATGCACCGCAAAACTTAGCCTTTTATAGCGATATTAGATTGGGAACCCGCTCCGGTGCCGGAATTTCGGCCTATGTGGACCGCAATGGGCATACTCGGCAAAACGGGGTGAAACTATCCTTTGCGCATCACCTTATTCTCGATTTGACTACGCAACAGTACCTATCCTTTGGTTTATCCTATAATGTAAATAATTTTAGGATTGCTATTGAAGATTTCAATACAACCTATGAAAACCCAACGATCGATCCCAGGGTGACGGACGACCGATCGACGACAAGCCATAATTTCGATGTGGGTGCGTTGTATAGAATTGGTGAGTTTTGGTTGAGTGCAAATGCCAATAACATTCTTCCTAAAGACGATGACCCATTTACGGGATTTGAACCCAATGGACTTCTTAATCTTCAGTTTTATTCGGGGTACATTTTTAAGTTGAGTAATTATTCTGAAGTAGAACCTTCTACGTTCGTTCAGGTATTTACTGGGGATGGAAGGTCCAGTACCGACTTGAATTTTAGGTACCGAAAATACAATGGCAATGACGACTTTTATTGGGTGGGAGGATCTGCTCGTTTTTTGAACGATCAGGTATTACAACCGCTTAATATTGGCCCAATGGCTGGACTCAAAAAATCGTTTTTCTATGTTTCCTATGCTTACCAAATAACACTGAACGACCTTACCACCTACAATACAGGAACGCATGCAGTAACCATTGGTTTCGACCTATTTCAATCCCTGAGTGTTTGTCCGTGTACCAAAGGAAAGTATCGAAAAGGAAACAAACTGTATCAATAAATATCCAGTATAACCGCTTTTAAAAAGAAGTAGGAAACATTAAACGTACATGAGCGAAAGGTTTGGCAGCCTTTATTTACTGGAGAACAGGCCTTGATATAAGGCCTGTTCTATTTTATTGCCTATAGCAATCTACTTTATTTCTTAAGAAGTTGTTTGGTATACTTCGCCCCGTATTCTGAAGTGAACGTAAGATGATAAACTCCAGATTTCAAGAAATTCACATCCACGGTTTGATTCAATTCGGTGACCTGTATTCGCAGTAACACACTTCCTTTCATATCAGTAATTTCCATAGATGTCAAAGCGCCTAGGACCGATGCATCATAGGTCATGCTAAAACTTGCTGAAGTTGGATTAGGCGAAAGCTTGATGTTTTTTGCCAATGCGCTGGCATCGTTTATACTCAATGGTACATTTTCATAAATATCAACCACTTCCTGATCAGATAAAGCGCGATTATATACCAAGATTTCGTCTATAGTACCCGGAAATTTATTGGTATCATTATCCGATTGCGACCCTACCACAAAAGGAAACACACTAGGGGTTAAATCGGCACTAGGAGCAGCTATGCTCGTTAAAATACCGTCCAAATACACCCTAGAAGTCGTCCCATCGAAAGCGGCAACCACGTGCATCCAAACACCGGTTGGAACAGGATCCGTGTCGATTACTTCATCCGCATTTACATTCCAACGAATTTGTTGAGTGGGCGTTAACCCCAGATAATATCCCCCAGCATCGAAACCAGCCCAGTTATTGAGAAGTCCTGTCCAGTCGATGACAGTTTGATCTATTTTAATCCATGCAGCCAGCGAAATCGCATTCTCCGAATCAAAGTCGAACACTCCAGGGGCACTCGCCAAGGTTAAATAATCTTCCACGAACAATAGGGCTTTCATGGGCTCCCCAAATCGATCGTCTGCCGGTAATAAGGTGCCCGTACCTATGGGAGCCAGATCGTATCCATTGGCCGTGGCATCGACATAGGTGCCATTGTCCAATTCGTAACGTCCCATAAGGCCATCTTCGGGAATTTGAGCCTGCGCTTCCGCTAGGGAGAATAGACTAATAAGTGTAAAGAGTAATAGTTTTTTCATAATGGTGGGTTTGAATTGAATGCTGAAGTTACTAAAATTTAAATTCACTCAATTGATTTGCAGTTCATTAAAACCAAACCATATGCTAAAACCTTCCATAGAATCTAAAACAACGAAGAAGAAGAAGAAGAAGAAAACCCTTCAACGAATGTTGAAGGGTTTATGGGTGGAAGACCGGGTTCGAACCGGCGACCTCCTGAACCACAATCAGGCGCTCTAACCAGCTGAGCTACAACCACCATTTCACTTTCTTGGCAAAAGCGGATGCAAATATAGTGCATTTAAGCGCTATGCACAAAGCTCTTTTCGAAGATTTTTTAAATCAGATCAAAGATAGAGTGTACCGCCGGATACCGTTCTACCGTAAATCCTTCAGCGGCTTCGGTTTGGATAATTCTTCCCAAATTCCGGTTCCTGTAACGTAAGCTCTCATAAAGATTTTTAGACGAAGTATGAGTTTCCGGTTCTTTGGATTCTGGATCGTAAAACTGACTTTTATATGCTTTTATCGCTTCCATTTTTACATCCATATACCCTGTTACATCCACGACTACATTGGGCTCAATATCCTTCCATTGTATATAATGGTATACAGCCTTGGGTCGCCAAGCTTCCTGTAACTTACCATTGAGGCTTGTTTCAATGCGGCGTAACCCACTTAAAAAACAGGCATCGCTGGCCAACTTACTCCCTTTGCCGTGGTCTATATGACGATCCTCAACAGCGTTGCAAAAAACAATCTCCGGGCGGTACTTACGAAGTATTTGAATGATCGCCAATTGTTCCTTTTTTCCATTTTGAAAGAATCCATCTCCTAAATCCAAATTCTCCCGGACCGAAGCCCCCAAAACTTTGGCAGCAGCAGCAGCTTCCTTGTCCCTTATTTCTGCCGTTCCACGGGTTCCCAATTCACCTCGGGTCAAATCCAGTATCCCAACTTTCTTTCCTTGGGCAATTTCCTTGGCAAGGGTAGCCCCACAACTCATTTCCACATCATCGGGATGGGCGCCAATGGCTAAAATGTCTAATTTCATAGGGTGACCAATTGTTTTTTTGCAACCGTTTCAAACGCTTGTTCCAAGTCTGAAATCAAATCCTTCTTGTCTTCAATTCCTACCGAGAAACGCAGTAAACCATCTGCAATGCCCTGACGCTGTCGCTCTTCTGGTGTTAATAAGGCATGCGAAGTTTTAACTGGGGATAATATGGAAGATTCCACTCCAGCAAGGCTCATGGATTGCTTAATGAGTTTTAAGGATGACATAAATGCATCCGGATCTATGGAATCAATCAATTCAAAAGAAAGCATTCCTGTAAAACCACGCATCTGACGTTTCGCTATATCATGATCTGGATGATTCTTCAATCCAGGATAGTATACCTTATGAACCAGTGGATGCTTGTCCAGCCACTTGGCTAATTTCTTAGCATTCCTATTTTGTGCCTTCACACGAACCACCATAGTTTTCATGCTACGTTCCAAAAGCCAAACTGTATAATCGCTCAAACTGCCTCCGAAATTCTTGGCCAAATTCCAAATCCGGTCTATATGCTCTTGGCTAGCCGCTACGGCACCCGCACAGATATCGCTATGTCCTCCCATATATTTGGTGGCACTGTGCACCATGATATCGATTCCAAAATCGGCAGGGTTCTGGTTTACTGGAGATGCAAATGTATTATCGATAATACTTGTTATTCCACGTTCTTTGCAAATACGGGTAATCATCTCTAGATCAGTTATAAGCATCAATGGATTTGAAGGCGTTTCCACGTAGATAATTTTTGTATTGGGCTTCACCTTCGACAAGAAATCCTCTTCAGAAAAGCCATCGGTAAAATCGAATTCAATCCCCAACTTGGGTAACTCTTCGACCATAAAATTAAAAGCACCCCCATAAATGGTTTTTTGCACCACCATATGGTCACCGGTTTTCAGAAAAGCCAATAAGGTATGGCTAATGGCAGCCATTCCGCTTCCAAAAATAAGACCAGCTTCACATTTTTCCAAGGCTGCAACCTTCTTGGCCAAGGCCTCTTGGTTGGGAGTATTGAAATATCTTGGATACCGCTTAATATCCACATCTTCATAAGCATATGAACTGGAAGTGTATATAGGAGAAACAGCTCCTTTAAACTGTTCATCCTCTATGCCTCCCGTATGAGTACAAACGGTGTTCATACCAAATTCGTTGGATTTCATAATGCATAAATTTTGAACCTCTAAGGTATTAATTCCTTTTCAGGTTTGCTATATTTAACCAATGAAACTTTTGCTAACCAACATTAAGGAATTACTGCAAATCCGCGACAGTACTATCCAAAAAGTAAGTGGTTCGGATATGAGCCACCTACCCTCCCTGAAGAACGCATGGCTCTTGTTTGAAGATGAGGTTATAAGCGATTTTGGCAACATGGATTCATGCCCTAAAGCAATGGACTCCCAGAAAATCGATTGTACCGGTAAAATGGTTTTGCCAACTTGGTGCGATAGCCATACCCATCTGGTTTATGCCGGAAATCGGGAACAGGAATTTGTGGATAGGATCAATGGTTTAAGCTATCAAGAGATTGCCGTAAAAGGCGGCGGTATTTTAAACAGTGCCAAAAAGTTACAGGCAACTTCTGAAGAAGACCTCTACAAACAATCTGCTAAAAGACTGGAAGAAGTCATGGCGTTGGGAACAGGTGCCTTGGAAATTAAAAGTGGATACGGTCTTACCACCGAAGCCGAACTGAAAATGCTTCGCGTGGCGAAACAGCTGGAAAAACAATACCCTATCACCATTAAAACCACCTTTTTAGGAGCGCATGCAGTCCCAGCAGCCTATAAAGACAACAAGGATGGCTATCTGGATTTGGTATGTGATGAAATGATTCCGAAAGTGGCCGATGAAGGGTTAGCAACGTATGTGGATATATTCTGTGAGGAAGGTTATTTTACAGTGGCCGATACCCATCGGGTACTTGCTGCCGGGAAAAAACATGGTCTCATCCCCAAAATTCATGTCAATCAGTTTCATGCCATTGGTGGTGTCGCCGCGGGAGTAGAACATCATGCCCTTAGTGTGGATCACTTGGAAGTTCTAACCCCAGAAGATATCGAGGTTTTAAAAGAAAGTGACACCATGCCTGTGGCACTCCCCTCCTGCTCTTTTTTCCTTGGGATACCCTATACCCCAGGTCGCGAGCTCATCAATGCCAATCTCCCTTTGGCACTTGCAACCGATTACAACCCGGGTTCTACACCCAGCGGTAATATGAATTTCGTGGTAGCGACGGCTTGTATTAAAATGAGACTGACACCAGAAGAAGCCATCAATGCAGCCACAATAAATGGCGCCTACGCTATGGGAATAAGCAGCACGCATGGCAGTATTACCCAAGGAAAAAGCGCCAATGTTATTATTACCAAAGATATTCCTTCCATTGGCTATTTGCCCTATGCCTTTGGAAGTAACCTTATTGATAAAGTCATCATTAATGGAACCTGCTTATGAACTTGATTTTTTACAATCGCGAAAAACTGAAACAACACACCAAATGGCGTTGGGGTGAAGAGAAATTAGGAGAAGTATGTGGCGTGGTTGACGATTGGGAACAGCTGGCCGAAAGTGAGGCTCAGTATGTATTGCTTGGTATCCCGGAGGACGTAGGTGTTCGGGCAAATTACGGACGCGTGGGAACCAGCAAAGCTTGGAACGCCTGTTTGGATGCCATTTGCAACATACAAGGCAACCGTTATATTCAAGCTGAAAATTTGGTGATATTGGGTGCCTTAGACTGTTCGGAAGAAATGATGGATGCCCAGCAATTGGAGAGTGACGACCCTTTCTTCCCTTCAAAAATAGGGAGTCTCGTAAAAGATATAGACGATAAGGTTACGGCGGTGATTGAAAAAATCATCACCCTGAACAAAACCCCTATTGTTGTAGGAGGCGGTCACAATAATTCTTACGGAAATATAAAGGGTACTTCACAAGCTTATGACAAACCCATAAATTGCATTAATATCGATGCGCACTCCGATTTTATGGCCCTGGAGCACCGGCATAGCAGTAATGGATTCAGCTATGCGATGGAAGAAGGGTACTTGGACAAGTATTTTATTCTTGGTTTGCATAGAAACTATAGTTCCAAAACCATTTTAACCCGCATTGAGGAAACCAAGGGCAAGGTGCAATTCGAACGATTTGAAGACATTGCCCTATATGGAAAGTCAACCGTTAACGATGCCATACAAAAGGCAAAAAAGCACTGTGCGGGTACCAATTTTGGTTTGGAGGTAGATGTAGATACCATAAAGGCAATGGGAAGCAGCGCTATTTCCCCAAGCGGTTTCACTATGGAAGAAGTTCGCCTATGTGTATCTTCCTTGTCCAAACATAAAAATTGTATGTACATCCATCTATGCGAAGGCAACCCACTTTTCGAAGTATTCGAAACACAAGTAAGCAAAACCCTTGCCTATCTCATAAGTGACATTCTAGGAATTTAATCTTCAAAATTTGGTGATTTGAATGATTATATATATTTTTACATAAGCACTTATATAATTACTTATGGATACGATTAAATCACTGGGAGAATTGAGCATGGGGTCTCGTTTAAAACGATTGAGCGATCAATGCATGCGGAACATTCAATTGGCTTATAATCAACACCACATAGATTTTGACCCTTACCTTTTCCCAGCTTTTCACCATATTGCCAAATTGGGATCGACCACCACCAAGGAATTGTTCGAATCCCTCAAGACTTCACAACCTGCAGTGACCCAAACGGTCAATAAACTCTTGAAAAAAAGGCTAATTGAAACGTCCACGGATGCTGAAGACAAACGCAAAAAAACCATTACCCTTTCCGAAAAAGGAAAGGACTTCCATACCCAAGTACGGCCTGTTTGGAGGGGCATGGAACGTGCCGTAAAGAAATTCACGCAGCACCCCGCCGATTCCCTCATTGAGCACCTCAATAATTTCGAAGCAGTATTGCAATCTGGGGAGTTTTTAAATACCGTAAACGAATACATTGACATTGAAATGCAAATACAGATTATCAACTATCAAGAACAGTACAAACAGGATTTTTATGACCTCAATATAGAATGGGTGCAAAAACACTTCTTTGTAGAAGATTTGGACCGTGAAGTTCTCAGCAAACCCCATCAATACATATTGGATCCTGGGGGATACATCTTTTTCGCGGTTGAAAATGGTAAGGCGCTCGGCACTGTGGCCCTTATGAAAGCTGAAGACAACTTTTTCGAATTGACGAAAATGGCGGTGCACCCTGATGCAAGAGGCCGGAAAATCGGACAGCAATTGATGCAATATTGCTTGGACTTCGCCAAAGAGCATGATTTCGATCTCCTGCTCTACTCCAATACCGTTTTGGAAAATGCCATTCATATTTACCGCAAATACGGTTTCGAAGAAGTTCCTGTAGAGCCCGATAGTCCTTATGTTCGAAGTAACATTAAAATGGTTTGGCATCGATAGAATTTTTCTTGGTATTGAGGATGGGGAATTCGTATTTTTGAGGTCAAATCAAATTCCATGAAAAAAGTTACCATCCTTCTTTTGGGCCTATTAACCATCGCCAGCTGTAAAAACGACTCCAAAGACACCGAGAATAAAGAGTCGATTGTCACTACTACCGAAACAACAGAAACAGAAGACACAAAGGTGTCTAAAAAAAGTAGTTTTCGTGTAAGCCCTATACAACATGCCACCATGGTCATTACTTGGGATGATGCTACCATTTATGTGGATCCTGTGGGTGGCGCAGAGGCATTCAAGAATTTCGAAGCGCCCGATCTCATATTAATTACCGATATACATCAAGACCATTTTAGTGCTGAAACGATTCAGGCCTTAAACACTTCGAATGCGAAGATCGTATTGCCTCAGGCGGTTGCAGATGAGATGCCTTCAGAATTTAGCACCAAGATCGAGGTACTGAACAATGGGGATTTGAAAGCACATCTCGGATTCAATATTGAAGCCATACCCATGTATAATTTAAGACCCGAGTCCTTAAAGTTTCATGAAAAGGGTCGTGGAAATGGCTATGTGATGGAAAAAAATGGAAAACGGGTTTACATTTCAGGCGACACCGAAGATATCCCAGAGATGTTGGCACTAAAGGATATTGATATTGCCTTTGTATGTATGAACTTACCTTATACCATGACCGAAGTTCAGGCTGCAAACGCGGTGGCAACTTTTAAACCGCGAATCGTTTATCCTTATCATTATCGCGGAGCAAGCGGCTTTAGTAACATCGAAGTATTCAAAGCGCGCTTAAAGAGTCTTAGTGGAAGTGAAGTTCAAGTGGTCGCCCTGGATTGGTATCAATAATGAAATGAGCGATCGCCTATATCCAGATCCTCCCTTACCAAATAATCAGTTATTCTTCTTTTCTTGCCAAATTGGTTGTGCGAAAAGGAGAGAGTCAGTGAATCCTTGGACAGGAAAAGTATTTTGAAATATTTGTACTCTTTATCTGTTCCCAATAATTCTGGCAGTAAACTACTTGACAACTTAATATAGGAATGCCCTTTTTCACTTTGGGTAATTTCCCAAGTTCCCTTTAAACTAGGCCCACATTGAGCATTGCGCTCATTATTGTCTACTACGGAATCATTGGTAAAATAGGTCTGCCCATATTTTATGAAACAGTCACCTTCTTCCATATTCATTCGTACTTTACCATTGTATCGTTTGGCGATTTTCCAGGTTTTTAAAGAATCCGAAGCAATAAGATATTCAGCTTGGGTCGGCAAAGCATAGACTGTTTTTTCTTTCTGATTTCCACAGGAAATAGTGAATAACAGGATGCCGCAAATCGCGAATAACCTCACCAAATTACTTATACTTTTCGAACCACGCCAGCGTGTGAGCCACTTTCGTGATGAGGTTAGACGGCCGGGCTGCAATACCATGGGAAGCTTCAGGAATTTCCACTAACACCGTTTCAATTTTCCGCAGTTTGAGAGCGTGGTACAATTGTTTCGCTTCACTAGGTGGCGTTCGCAGATCGTTCATACCCACCATGACCATCGTGGGCGTTTCCACATTGCCCACCAATGAGATTGGTGAAAACTTCCAATACCCTTCAAAATTTTCCCAGGGTTGGCCTGGATAGCGACTGTTGGCATAGCCGTAGTAATTATCTGCCACAAGCGTCTTGCTAATCCAATTCATTACGGGTTTCGCGACCACAGCAGCCTTAAATTCATTGGTTTTTCCAATAATCCAAGCCGTCATTATCCCTCCAGCACTTCCTCCAGTAACAAATAGATTATCCTTATCTACCACTCCTTTCTTGACCAATTCATGCACCCCATCCATAACATCATTGTAATCCTGTCCTGGATAATTGTTGTAGAGCAAATTTCCGAATGCCTCACCATAGCTGGTACTTCCCCGTGGGTTCGGATAAAACACCACATACCCTGCAGCAGCATACAACTGAATTTCCGCAGAAAAATGGGGTCCATAATTAAGGATTGGGCCCCCATGGTTTTCGACCAAAAGAGGGTACTTTTTGTTTTTGTCGTAATTGGGTGGATAAACGATCCATCCTTGAATATCCCTATTGTCATAGGTGGATTTGTACCAGATTTCTTCAACCTCACCCATGGTACGGTACGAAATGAGGTCGTCATTCAATCCTGTTAACACCAGCGGTTCTCTCAGTTTTCGAGAGGTTATGGCTACCTCAGCTGGGCGGTCCGTTCGAGACGAAGTATAGGCGACTCTTCCATCCTTGGCTACCGTAAAACTTCCGCTTGCATAGGGTCTTCCCAAGGTGGTACCTCCTACGTTGTCAACCAATACACTCACATTGCCTTTCAGATCCAGATACGCTATTTTCGTCAATCCCAAATCGTTGTATTGAATGTACAAGCCTTTACTATCGGCCGCCCATTTAGCACTGGAAATACTTCTATCCAAGTTACCGGAAACAACCCGCTTATTGCTCCCATCGACATTCATGACTTGCAACTTGCGCGTTTGATACGCTTGAACTTTATCTTCAAAACCGATATAGGCAATCATGCGGCCATCGGGGGAAACTTTGGGCGCACCGTCTGGTCCCGAGCGGGAGGTTAATGCATCAATAGTACCCGAATTTACATCTACCGAGTACACTTCACTATTTCTAAAATCATATTCCCACTCTTCATTTCGATTCGCCGAAAAGAAAATCTTATCCCCTTTGTTGGTCCAAGAAAGTCCACCCCCATGGTTAAAATCACCCGAGGTTAACTGCCGTGCTGCTCCTCCTTCTGAAGAAATAGTGAAAATATGCCTGAATCCAGGTTTAAGGTATCCTGCGCCATCGGCTTCATGTTTCAACCGATCGGTAATCCTAGGAGATTTCGCCCATTTAGCTCCTTTTGGCTTTCTAGGCATTTTTGCAATAACGGGTGCGCTGGCATTCACTTTCATGGTAAATGCAATCTGGGATCCGTCTGGTGACCAAGCTAAACTGGAAGGGCTGTTCTCCAATTGCGTAAGTTTGGCAATAACACCTGTTTCCGTCCAGTACAGATAAATTTCGCTTCCCTCACTAGAACTGCTAACAAATGCTATGCGATCTCCGCTAGGTGACCATCTTGCTTGACTTTCCCCTGCCTCCCTAGAGGTAAGTTTATGGTGTATACGGCGATCGTCTGTACTCAATATCCATAACGACCCCTTACTTCTATCCTTCATGATATCGAATCCCGTTCTTCGATAAACAATGTAATCGCCATTGGGCGAAATTTGGGGATCACTTGCGTATTCCAGATCGAAAACATCCAGGTATTCAAAATCGGGATGTGAATTCTGTCCGTAAAGGGAAAGCGCCAACAAGGCAATGATTGCCGAAAGCAGGTATTTTTTCATAAGTTGTTTTTCAGAAAGCTAAAAATACGAATTGAAATCTGAATTACCGGCGTATTGAATTCTCGAATTTTTCTCATGTTTTTATAAACTATAGGAGACCTTTAACACGACAAGCCCCATTTTGTAGTATTTTTAAATATCCAAAAAAATGAAAAAATGCGCTATAACCTCAAACCCGTTCATCTATTATGGATTTTCGGGGCAACTTTATCTGTTGTTTTACACTTTTCGGATGATATTATAGAACCCCAGACAAGCTCCAATGATTGGGACGAACTCAACAAGCAATACCCCGGGGAGTGGTTTTATAACGAACGTGCTTATCCCGATGGAATCATCAATGTACAGGCCATTAAAGAGGCTGAATTGCAAGCCAAGGAAATCCTTACGAATCGACTGCAACCCGCTGGGAATTGGGAATTGAATGGCCCTTTAAATACAGGAGGTAGAATTACCGATATTGCGTTGTCACCCAATAATGACGATGTATTTTATGCCGGTGCAGCTACTGGGGGTATTTTTAAAACGACCGATCGCGGCGTATCCTGGACCGCTGTTTTCGATGAACAAGCAAAACTTTCTATTGGTGATATAGCCATTGCACCTTCTAATGCAAATACACTCTATGTGGGTACGGGAGAAGCCAACGGAAGTGTAAATACTGGGGCATTTTTTGGTGATGGTATCTACAAATCCACAGATGCCGGAGCTACTTGGAGCAATGTTGGCCTTCCCGAAAGTAATCATATAGGTCGTATAGTAGTGGACCCCACAGATGAGGACCGTGTATTTGTTGCAGCGACTGGTAAATTGTATGGATATAATCCAGAACGTGGAATTTATAGAACTACTGATGGCGGTAGCAATTGGGAACAGGTGCTTCATGTCACCGATTCTACCGCGGCTATCGATGTGGCGATGAACCCATCCAATACCGATATTGTATTTGCAGCTATGTGGGAAAGAACCCGTCAACCTTGGATACGGGACTATGGCGGAGTTACCTCGGCTATACACCGTACTATGGACGGTGGTAACACCTGGGAGGAATTAGGAGCTGCAAATGGATTACCAGCACCAGATGCACAAACAGGGCGCATTGGATTGGCGATCTCGCAATCGGACCCTTCCACCATTTACGCGCGTTATACCACCAACGAAATCACCAATACTTTTAATGGTTTGTATAAGTCTACCGACAATGGGGAAAACTGGACCTTGGTAACCCTCACCGAAATCGACTTTGTAGACTCCTTTTTTGGATGGTATTTTGGGAATCTTAGGGTGAATCCTACAGATCCTGATCAGGTATATATTTTAGGACAATTGTTATTCAGAACCGACGATAGTGGTGATAATTGGAGTGAGGTGAACGGGATGCATGTAGACCACCATGCTATGGAGTTTTCGAATAATGACAGTAACTTTATTCTGGCAGGTAATGATGGCGGACTCTATCGCTCCGAAGATGGCGGAAGTTCTTGGATAAAATATACCAATCTGCCCATTACACAATTTTACAATATTGAAGTCGATTTCCTCCAACCCGAACGGCTCTATGGAGGAACCCAGGATAATAATACCATTAGAACCATCACGGGGGGACAAGATGATTGGAACCCGATTTGGGGAGGCGATGGATTCCATGTAAACGTGGATTATGCAGACAACAATTTTATTTATGTAGAATCGCAATTCGGAAATCTAGGGCGTTCCATTAACGGAGGCAATACGTTTGTGAGTGCGTTGGATGGAATAGATCCAGGGGATCGGAATAATTGGAATACCCCTGTGATAATTTCACCTTTCGACAATGAGAGGGTCTATTATGGTACGAACCGGCTCTATAGTTCTAACCGAGCTGTTTTCTGGACCGCCATTAGCCCAGACCTTACCGACGGTCCTCATCCCAGTGGCGCTACAAGTTATGGAACCCTTACTGCCATTGGAGCCTCACACTTAAATCTGAACACCATTTATACGGGGAGCGATGACGGAAATGTAAACGTAACCTTTGATGGCGGAACCACATGGACCAATATTAGTGCCGGTCTCCCAGATCGTTACATTACTTCCATTGCTGTTTCCCCTTCTGATGATTTAACGGCTTATGTAGCACTATCGGGGTATCAGTTATTGGATTATGACCCACATATTTTTAAGACCACAGATGGTGGGCAGAATTGGACTGCTGTTTCTGGAAATCTGCCCGACATCCCCGTGAACGATATCCTTATTAACAGTACAGAAACGACCCTTTTCGCTGCGACCGATCTCAATGTATGGTATTCTGAAGACGACGGTACCACTTGGACCATTTTAGGTGATAATTTACCGCTGACACTAACGAGAGACTTGAAATTACACGAACCTACCAACACTTTGTATGCTGGAACCTACGGAAGATCCATCCATAGTTTTGATCTTTCCCAAGTATTGGATACTGAAGATTATGTCGCTGCCCAAAATTCGGTAATAGTGTATCCTGTGCCATCATCTGGAGAAATCAATATTCAGCATGCGCTCTCGGAATTCGGATCCATCAACCTTTTCGATGTAATGGGAAGAAATGTGAAGGCATTGTACCAGGGAGATCTTTCACTTTCTAATGACGCTTCTTTCTCCATTGGCGAATTACCTGCCGGAGTATATTTTGTTCAAATTCGGTCTGGCAATCAAAAAATAGCAAGGAAAATCGTAAAGCGATAAATGAATATGAGTGCTGCCTTGGAATCTTTCCGAAAGGAAGGATATGCCATATTGCCTAATTTCTTTTCGGAAATTGAACTAGAAGAAATAGCTTCCTGTTTGGAGGTATACGGAGAGGATCGTTTCGATGAAAACTCCCAACACCTTTTCGCCATCCGACAACTTCTCAGCCGAATACCCAAACTAAAGACTCACTTATTCAATTCCAACTTGAAAGGATTGCTAAGTACCTATTACGATAAGTTGCCCGTTCTAACAAAAGCCATTTATTTCGATAAACCCAGTGCTTCCAATTGGTTTGTGGCATATCATCAGGACCTTAGCATTTCGGTCAAGGATAAATTTGATATCAAAGGATACAAAAATTGGACGCATAAGAAAAGCCAATATGGCGTTCAACCTCCATTGGACATATTGGAAAACATATTGACCATTCGCATACACTTGGACGATACTACAAAAGGAAACGGAGCACTTAAAGTTATTCCCAAATCGCATGGCAAGGGAGTGATGAGAAATGAAAATTTAGGTATAACTCAAGAAAATGAAGTAATTTGCAATGTATCAAGGGGAGGCATCATGCTCATGAGTCCTTTGACCATGCACGCCTCTCATAGAACCACAAACGGTAAGCGCCGACGAGTTATTCATTTGGAGTTTAGCACTCAACAACTTCAATCACCATTAGAATGGCTGGAGGCGAAAGCCGTCTAACAGCCAATACGTGAAGAAAAAAATCGATCTTGAAACTTGGTCGAGAAAGGATCATTTCCAATTCTTTTCTCAGTTCGAAGAACCCTACCACAGCATAACTGTGGAGGTAGACTGCACCCGAACCTATCATGAAAGTAAGGAAAAAGGGTATTCTCTTTTCTTGTCCTATTTGCATAAGTCGTTAATCGCCGCCAATGCTGTTCCAGCATTCCGACTCCGAATTTTAGATGGAGAGGTCTATGAATTCGATACTATTAATGCCTCTCCAACCATTCCTAGGCCCGATGGCACCTTCGGCTTTTCGTATATTGATTTTCATCCCGACTTTTCCATTTTTCAGGAACGTGCCAAAGAAGTCATTGTGAAAGTTGAAAAGAGCACTGGATTAGATCCTGCTACTTCGGGGCAGAACGTGATCCATTACTCTTCCCTACCGTGGTTAAAGTTCACGTCTCTATCGCATGCCCGGAGCTACAGTTTTCCCGATAGTTGCCCTAAAATTTCTTTCGGAAAGATGACCGAATTAAATGGAAAAAGGGTCATGCCTATGTCTGTCCATGCTCACCACGGACTGGTTGATGGTCGCCATGTAGGCGAATACGTTAAAATCTTAGAAGAAATCCTATAGTATTTGAAGCATTTCCGAAGCTTCCTTAAGTTCCTTAAAGTTAGGATGTTCCACCGGATCTTTCACCCGCTCATGTTCCCAAGTGGTATGAAATGGAATGTGAAATGCATGTCCTCCGATCTCTAAAACGGGCAATATATCACTCTTCACACTATTCCCCACCATAAGAAACTCCCCCGGGAAAATATCCAAGTGATTAACCAATTTTTGATAATGCTTGGGCTGTTTATCACTCACAATTTCAATATGATGGAAATAGGGCTCCAATCCCGATTTTATCAACTTGCGTTCTTGGTCCAACAAATCACCTTTGGTAGCCATCACCAAACGATACTTGGTAGACAGGTATTTCAAAGTTTCGTCAATTCCATCGATCAATTCAATGGGAGCTTCCAACATTCCTTTTCCGATATTAATAATTTCAGAAATGGTAGTATTGGAAACCTTCCCTTTAGAAAATTGAATGGCAGCTTCAATAAGGGAAAGGGTAAAAGGTTTAATGCCATATCCATACATGGGAAGATTCTTCATTTCCATCTCGAAAAGGCGTTCATTGCACTCATCTTCGGGCATGAAATCTTTCATGAGCTTACAAAACTCCAATTCGGCATCCCGGAACAGGGTCTCATTCACCCAAAGGGTATCGTCGGCATCGAAGGCTATTGCTTTTATATTGGCAAAGGACATTAGCGGATCAGCTTCTTGTATTTAATTCGTTTCGGTAGAAGATCACCGCCTAAACGCTTCTTCTTGTTTTCTTCGTAATCGCTAAAGCCTCCTTCGAAGAAATATACCTGGCTGTCTCCCTCGAAAGCCAATATGTGTGTACAAATTCGATCTAAAAACCAGCGATCGTGACTAATCACCACCGCACAGCCCGCAAAGTTTTCCAGACCTTCCTCCAAAGCACGCAACGTATTTACGTCCAAATCGTTGGTAGGCTCATCCAATAACAACACGTTTCCTTCTTCCTTTAAGGTCATGGCCAAATGCAAGCGGTTGCGTTCACCCCCGGAAAGCATAGAAACTTTTTTGTTCTGTTCGCTACCACTAAAATTGAATCTACTTAAATAGGCTCTAGAGTTGATTTGTCGTCCTCCCATCATCACCAATTCCTGCCCATCACTAAAATTCTCCCAAATCGTCTTATTGGAGTCAATATTTGAGTGCGACTGATCTACATAAGCCAATTTGGCCGTCTCCCCTACTTCGAAGGAACCTTTATCGGGTTCTAATTCGTCCATGATCATTTTGAAAATGGTGGTCTTCCCTGCTCCATTGGGGCCTATAATCCCCACAATTCCAGCCTGTGGTAGATTAAAATTGAGATCTTCATACAACAGTTTTTCACCAAAAGCTTTGGATACGCCTTTGGCCTCAATCACATTGGTACCCAGTCTGGGGCCATTAGGAATGTATATTTCGAGCTTCTCATCCAATTTCTTTTGGTCTTGGCTCATCAGTTTTTCATAATTCTGCAAACGGGCCTTTTGTTTGGTCTGTCTCCCTTTAGGGGCCATCCGTACCCATTCCAATTCGCGCTCCAAAGTTTTTTGGCGCTTGCTGGCTTGCTTTTGTTCTTGAGCCAGGCGCTTGGATTTTTGATCCAACCAAGAAGAGTAATTTCCTTTCCATGGAATTCCTTCCCCACGGTCCAATTCCAGGATCCATCCCGCCACATTGTCCAGAAAATACCGGTCGTGCGTTACAGCAATTACGGTTCCTTTATACTGGGCAAGGTGATGTTCCAACCAATGTACACTCTCCGCATCCAAGTGGTTGGTAGGCTCGTCGAGCAAGAGTACATCAGGCTCCTGAAGCAACAATCTACATAGCGCTACCCTTCTTCGTTCCCCTCCGGATAATACTTTAATTGGGGTATCACCTTCTGGAGTGCGAAGGGCATCCATGGCAATCTCGAGTTTGGTATCCAATTCCCAAGCATTGGTCGCGTCTATCTTGTCCTGAAGCTTGGCTTGTTTGTCCATGAGCTCCTGCATCTTGTCTGCATCTTCATAGACCTCCGGCAGCCCGAACATATCATTTATTTTATTGTATTCATCCAAAACATCCACCACCTCTTGAACGCCTTCCTTAACGATATCGATCACCGTTTTGTCTTCATCCAATTGCGGTTCCTGTTCCAAATACCCTACTGTATAGCCCGGAGAAAAAACCACATCGCCTTGGTAGTTCTTATCAACACCGGCAATGATTTTCAATAAGGTGGATTTACCACTCCCGTTAAGTCCCAAAATTCCAATTTTGGCACCATAGAAAAAACTGAGGTAAATATTTTTAAGTACAGGTGTCTGGGCATTTTGAAAGGTTTTGGTAACCCCAGACATGGAAAAGATGACTTTTTTATCGTCGGACATAGTTATAAAAGTTTTGGTTAGTGGTAGATCAAACGCGGCCTTTCAATGCATTAAATACCCAGGCAATGGCGAAAAAACCAAATCCCACAGCGGCAAAGCCCCATCCTGCAACATCATCGTATTTAAAAGCTCCCAACGCAATAAGCGCACAGCCCACTACGATCATAATAAAAGTGGCCCAAGCTAGGACCGTATTCTTGTTCATCATACATATAAATTTTTGGGGTTAATTCAGAATTACCGGAATAATTCCGTTTTTCTCCCTAAGGCAAATATCGTTAATTAATCCTTTATTTAGGAAGACAAAGTCTCCCACTTTCGTATTTTTGGGGAAACAATGCATGCAATGGATATTAACTTCAATAAAAACGAAGATCACAATAAACTCTTACGCTCCGATTTACGAAGAAAATTAGCCAAAATCAAACAAGGTGGAGGACCCAAAAGAATTGAAAAACATCACGCCAAAGGCAAAATGACCGCCCGCGAACGGATCGATTATTTGTTGGATGAAAAGAAACCTTCGATTGAAATAGGTGCTTTTGCAGGGGACGGCATGTATGAAGAACACGGGGGATGCCCGAGTGGTGGCGTTGTAGTGAAAATTGGATATGTCCAGGGCAAACAATGCATTGTAGTCGCCAATGATGCCACGGTTAAGGCCGGGGCTTGGTTTCCCATTACAGGAAAGAAAAACCTAAGGGCTCAAGAAATTTCCATCGAAAATAAACTTCCTATCATTTACCTGGTAGATAGTGCCGGAGTCTACCTTCCCATGCAGGATGAGATTTTTCCTGACAAAGAGCACTTCGGAAGAATATTTAGGAACAATGCCGTGATGAGCAGTATGGGAATTACCCAGATATCGGCAGTTATGGGAAGCTGTGTCGCCGGTGGGGCCTATCTGCCCATCATGAGTGATGAAGCCCTCATCGTGGATAAAACCGGAAGTATTTTCTTGGCCGGAAGCTATTTGGTAAAAGCTGCCATTGGTGAAACCATCGACAATGAAACTTTGGGAGGTGCCACAACGCACTGTGAGATTAGTGGTGTCACCGACTATAAGGCAAAGGATGATAAAGATGCATTGGATACCATTAAGAACATCATTTCCAAAATAGGGGATTATGACAAAGCGGGATTCAACCGTATTGAAGCTGAAAAACCCGCCGATGATCCAGAGGAAATTTTTGGAATCCTTCCGAAATCGAGAGCCGATCAATACGATATGCGTGAAATTATAAAGCGACTGGTCGATGGAGGAAAATTCGATGAATATAAGGAAGGTTATGGAAAGACGATCCTAACGGGCTATGCCCGTATCGATGGTTGGGCTGTAGGTATCGTTGCCAATCAACGAACCTTGGTGAAGACCAAAAAAGGGGAAATGCAATTTGGAGGTGTAATCTATAGCGACAGTGCCGATAAGGCGACCCGATTTATCGCAAATTGCAATCAGAAAAAGATCCCGCTAGTGTTTCTACAGGATGTTACCGGATTCATGGTGGGGAGCAAGAGTGAACATGGTGGTATTATTAAAGATGGCGCCAAAATGGTGAATGCTGTAAGTAATAGTGTGGTTCCTAAATTCACCATAGTCATCGGAAATTCTTACGGTGCCGGGAATTATGCCATGTGTGGTAAAGCCTATGATCCCAGACTCATTGCAGCTTGGCCTAGTGCAGAACTGGCGGTAATGAGCGGTAACAGTGCTGCCAAAGTATTGTTGCAGATTGAAACGGCTTCTTTAAAGAAAGAAGGTAAGGAGATTACCCCCGAGGTAGAAAAAGAACTGTACGATAAGATTAAGGCTCGTTATGACAAACAGATCTCACCCTATTACGCCGCTGCTCGAATTTGGACGGATGCCGTTATAGATCCTATGGATACCCGCACTTGGATTTCAATGGGGATCGAAGCTGCGGATCATGCACCCATAGAAAAACCCTTTAATTTGGGGGTGATTCAAGTATAGTGTATAAGTATGAAATTTTTAAGCGCAAAAACAGTCATTCGGACCAAAGACTTTGAAGCTTCCAAAGCATTCTACATGGAAGTTTTACAACTGGAACTATACGAGTCCTATGATGACGGAGATGGTTCTTGTGGTATTATTTTGAGGATTGGGGATGAAAACAGCACAGCGCTATTGGAGATTTCTGAAATCAAAGACTTTCACGAATACCATCAAAAAGCATTCGATAAAAAATTTGCCAGTAATAAGGCGGGATTACAGATTCGCACCGACGATGTACACTTTTGGGCCGACCGACTGAAAGCAATGAAATGGTCTGTACGCGGCCCAGTCCTAAGACCATGGGGATCCCATTACTTATACCTTCGAGATCCTGATGGACTTCAAATTATTATATACCAAGAAAAAAGCAATTAGTCATCCCAACCCATAAAGCCTCCCATACCTTTTATCTTATCCTCCTTATCCTTGCCGGGGAAGCCGTTTTTATTTTGCCCTTCGTATTGGCCCGAGTATTTCGCCCAACAGTGTTGGAAGCCTTTCAGCTTTCGAATACAGAATTGGGATTATGCTATTCGGTTTATGGATTGGTAGCACTCCCCGCCTATCTTTTTGGTGGACCGTTAGCAGACCGCTTTCCACCTAGAAAATTGATTGCCATTGCGCTGTGGGCTACTGCTTTGGGAGGTTTGGTATATGCTTCCTATCCCTCTCCTTTGGTTTTAAAAATACTTTATGGGTATTGGGGATGTACTACCATTTTCCTATTCTGGGCAGCCATGATAAAAGCTACACGGGTCTGGGGTGGAAACACCTCTCAAGGGAAAGCGTTCGGATTTTTAGATGGTGGGCGTGGCCTTGTGGGAGCTTCATTCGGTCTATTGGGCGTATTTATTTTTAGTCTATTCGCCTCAGGGGATTTCGAAAATATCTCTTTTGAAGAACGCAAGGAGGCCTTTAAATATGTAGTTTGGGTATCCGCCATAATCGTTACTGTAGTTGGGATATTGGTTTGGTTCTTTTTAAAATCTGATAGGGACGAGAAAGAGCTATTGGTAGAACGAATTTCTGCCAAGGAAATAGGAACACTGCTCCGAATTCCCTCGGTATGGTTGTTAATGATCATCATCCTTTGTGCTTACGTGGGCTACAAGTTCACAGATATCTTTTCCCAATATGCCAACGAAGTCATGGGATATAACCAAGTCGATTCTGCCAAGGTAGGTACCTTTTTATTGTCCATACGTCCCATTGTAGGGGTTCTCATTGGTTTTATGGCAGATCGGAGCCGAGTCTCCTTTTGGTTAGTGATAGGGTTTGCGGTTAGCATCGTAGGATCCCTACTGTTTGCCTCTGGATGGGTGATTCCTAACTTCACGGCCTTGTTTTTCCTTTCGGTACTCATTACGGCTACTGGAATCTACGCAGCTCGTTCGCTCTATTTCGCCGTCATGAAAGAAGGAAGAATTCCATTGGTGTTAACCGGTACGGCCGTTGGGCTTATTTCATTGGTAGGATACACTCCAGATATTTTCGCCGGTGCAGCCATGGGATATCTCTTGGATCAGACGCCTGGAATAGGCGGTCATCAAAATGTGTTTTGGTTGCTTACCGGCTTTTCCGTTGTGGGCGGTATTGCCTCCGTAATTTTTTGGATATGGAGTCGGAAATCTTCAAAAAACAACACCTAATTTTCGCATTGTTCTAAAAATGAGTATCTTATGATGACCTAATCAATATATTTTACGTCATGGGAACCATTAAAAGCCTTAACAAATGGGCTAATGCCCATTCCTATTATCCATTAGACTTTCTTCGGATTGCTTTGGGTGCATTCTTAATCATTAAAGGTTTTAATTTCATGGGAAATACCCTTGAATTATTAGAACTGATTAAACCTATGAAAAGTTTGGTGGGAGAAATGATCGCCATTCATTATGTCGTTCCTGCTCACTTTATTGGCGGATTGCTCATTGCATTCGGATTATTGACCCGCTGGGCCTGCATTGCACAACTACCTATTTTAATTGGTGCGGTAATCATTAATTTTGCTGGCACCATGAATGCAACCAATTTGATTTTAGCAAGTGTTGCACTCTTACTATGTGTTTTCTTTGCCATTTTCGGCTCGGACAAGCACTCTATGGACAAGTACTTTAAAATGTACCAGTAGTTACCAAGAAATGGGTTTAATTGCCTCTTGGCGACCATTTACATACCGAAAACCATTTTCACCGTAGAATCCAGCTTCTTCGAGCATGATTCGTATGTCCTTACTCCATTCTGGAAGGGTTACGGTGGTGTTCAATTCGATAGCATATACGGTATTTTCAAATAAAGGATAGTCGCCCGTACCCGGAACACCTCCTTGAGAATCCCACATGCCAATGGTAGGCCCAGCACTATGTCCGTAGGTTCCCAATGGATGGGTATATATCGACGGGCGCATTCCTTCTGCTTTCCCTTCAGACAATGACTTTAAAAGGATTTCATTGCCCGACTTGCCCGTTTCGAAATTCCCCGTAAAAATATCCTGAATCCGATTCCCCTTTGCAAAAGCCTCCTTCAAAAAATCAGGTACCTCCTGCTCCCCTTCCCGCAAAACATAGGCATGTTGCTGGCAATCTGTATTCAAACCAATGTAAGTGATGCCAAAATCACAATGCAATAAGTCCCCTGGTAAAATCACTTTGTTCTTTTCACCTTTAGAAAAGGAATAGATGTGACTTTTAAGGGCTTCCTCGCTCCTTTGAACATCGATCGTTGGATGGAACCAAGTCTCCAGTCCCATATCGGTAACCTTTTGGCGCAACCACCATACAACATCATCTGTGGTGGTAGTTCCAGGAGTAATTACTTTGTCACTGAAAGCTTCATCAATGATTCCATGTGTAACTTCTACGAGCGTATTGTACAATTCCATTTCTTGGTCGGTGCGCGTCTCAATCCATCCAACCGCAAGCTTCTCTGCCGACACCAATTTATCTTCCCACTGTTGGGGTAAGGCTTCCTTTAATTCTTTGTAATCGGTAACGACCAAACCATCGGCAATTCCGAAGTGTTCGGACATATTAATACCAATTTTGTTGGGATTTCGTTCTTCAATAATTTCTACCAAACGAGCCCATTGATCAGGCTGTTTTTCCTTATCCCAAGCAGATACTATATTTTCGCCCACATCGTAACGGGCCACTGCTAACTTTTCGATAAGTCCTTGGGCCTGGTTCCTATAAAACACCAATATCGTTCTACGACGGGCATTCAACCATTTGGCTGGTAACATGGTTTTCATCACCGGATCTTCGTTATATTCCCGGGAAATTACCAACCACATATCAATTTCGGTACGATCCATTAACATGGGCAATACTGTATTGAAACGATTGGCCAAAAGCTCATCTTTCAGTAGTGACCTATCCCTTTCTGGTAGCATCTGAGCCGTTAACGTTGAAGTGATAAAAGCGGTAAGAAACAGGAAATATTTCATGGAGGATAATTTTCCTAAAAATACACATTTCACCATAAAGAAAGGGAACCGAACAAACGGTTCCCTCAACCCCAATTAAAACTGGCCGTAACTAGCGCAGTATTATTTTTCTGCTACCTACTAGCGTAGGCTCCCGATTTGGTCGTAATAAGGACGACGCCATTCCTACCCAATGAACCGTAGAGATTGGTAGCTGCAAGACCTTTCAATATTTTTACGCTTTCTATGTTATTTGGATCAATATCGAAGGATCGATTCGACCCCAAATCACCACAAACTGGGTTGCCAGGATGTGTTATGGTAGTATCAAACGGCACACCATCCACCACATACAAAGGATGGCTCGATCCATTAATGGTGTTCAACCCTCTAATGGTTACCAAATTACTGGAACCTACAAATCCCGATTGGGGTTTCACCATAATTCCCGCTGTGGTTCCTTCGAGCATGCGGGAAAAATCTTTTTGAAGGTTATCGCTTAATTGCGTTCCACAGAGCGTAGAAACTGCATATCCTTGAGCTTTCTTATCGGAATACCCTCCCGTAAACAAGGCCATAATGGAAGCGTTGTCCCGCTCCATAACCATATTGATGGGACTGTCATCTTCGACAAGTACGGTCATGGTATAATATCCTGCATGACTGAAGGTGATGTGTTTTCCTGTTTCGACGATTAAGGAATATGCGCCCATTTCATCGGTACGGGTAAGCAATTGTTCGTCTTCTCCGATGATCTTCACGTTGGGAAAAGGCTCATTGTTTTCATCTGTAACGGTTCCTTCAATTTGAACCTGTTGACTGTAAACGTTAACCATTGAAAGTGCAAAAATTAAGATGGCGGATAGTGTTCTCATAATTGATTGATTAAAAGTTAATAACCTGAAACTACCCCATGAAAATGTTTTAGGCAATGTAGAATGAGTGAAACGGCATTTTCATTGAGGGAAAACGCTATCCATGCATCCATATCTAAAATTACTGGGGAACCATTGGTTTGGTTCCCCAGTAATTTTAATAACTTTTCACCAAACGAATGAATTCGGCTTTATAGCCATCTTCATCATTGCCTTTACCGGCTACTGCCAGATCGATGACATCTTCTCGATTGAAAGTGTCAATAAAGATTGACTTTCGTAGCTGAAGCCCAAAAAGAGCCACTGCCGCTGAAAATTTGAAATCCTGTGAAGCCTTTTCAAAGCCTACATCTGAATCATTAAGGGTTTTAACAATAAGCTTGCTCTTGTTACCATCTGGTTCCTTATATCGAAACTTCACCGTAAGCAGCTCCTTATTATCATCCTTAAGGGAGAATTTTCTGTACTTCAATGCATCTACTTTTCCAACATAAACACTTTCCACACCTACAGGAATGACTTCATACAATGCAGTAACCGTATGACCGCTACCAATTTCTCCTGCATCTTTGGTATCATCATTAAAATCGCTGTCTTCCAGTAATCTGTTTTCGTATCCAATAAGTCTATGTGCTTGGACTAAGGTTGGATTGAATTCTACTTGAATCTTAACATCCTTAGCTATGGTATACATGGTTCCAAAAAATTCTGCTCCAAGTACCTTTCTAGCTTCCTGCATGGTATCTATATATGCATGGTTGCCATTTCCTTTATCGGCTAGGGTTTCCATTTTTGAGTCTTTGTAATTCCCCATTCCGAAACCGAGAACCGTAAGAAAAACTCCACTTTTACGTTTCTCCTCAATGAGTTCTTCCATAGCCATATCACTGGATGCACCTACATTAAAATCGCCATCGGTAGCTAAGATCACTCGATTGTTGCCTCCTTTAATGAAGTTTTTTTCAGCAGTTTTATAGGCTAGTTCTATACCTTCGCCTCCTGCCGTGGATCCTCCAGCGCTAAGACTTCTAATCGCTTTCATGATGGTCTCTTTATCATCCCCATGGGTAGGCTCCAATACCATTCCCGCGGCACCGGCATATACGACAATGGATACTTTGTCTTTTTCGCGTAATTGATCAACCAATACCCCAAAAGCAGGTTTTAGTAGCCCTAACTTATTACTTGAATTCATAGATCCAGAGACGTCAATAAGAAATACAAGATTCGAAGGAGGTGCATCCCCTTTGGGAAGGTCTTTACCCTTTAAACCAATTTTAACCAATTTGGCGTCCTTGTTCCAAGGCGAATTGGCCATTTCGGTATGAATGGAAAATGGATGCTCATCTTCAGGGTTAGGATAGTCGTATGAGAAATAGTTAATCATTTCCTCAATTTTAACCGCTTCCTGCGGAACCTTTTGTCCATTGTTGATCATTCTCCGAATATTGCTATAACCCGCCTTATCAACATCTATAGAAAAGGTGGAAAGTGGACTGGTACTTACATTTTTAAAGGTATTTTCAGGAATGTATTTGTAGCTTTCATTGTCCGAAACTGGATTGTGATTCCCGTTCTGAGTTGTGATTAGAATTACTCCATTTATCGCCTTACTCCCATAAAGTCCAGTTGCTTCCTCTCCTTTAAGAATAGACACATCTTTTATGTTTCCGGGTTTAATATTAAGTGTGTTCTCCATCCAATAACTGTCTTTCTCTGTCTTTTCCATTCCAGTTTCAGGTCCGACATATGGGACACCGTCTATAACATATAGGACATCGTTGTGCCCAGTAATTGAATTGGTTCCTCTAATAACAACTTTACTACCCGCACCAGAATTACCATTCTGGGCACTAATCTGAATGCCGGCTGCCTTACCTTGCATTTTTTTAGATTTAGTTCGCCTTGTTCCATTCCTGCCGATAGATTCTGCTTGCACTGAACTCACTGCATAACCAAGGGCTCTTTTTTCCTTTTTAATAGCAAATCCCGTAACAACCACCTCTTCCAATAATGCAGGATCTGGTTCCATTTGGAAGGAAATCTCTTTGGTTTTTGAGTCAATCTTCTTTTCGGCAGTTTTATAGCTGATATAGCTAAAAACCAATGTTTGGCCAACCTCTGCAACAATACTATAATTGCCATCGAAATCGGTACGGGTGCCATTGGAGGTTCCTTTAACAATGACATTGACCCCTGGCAATGGCATTTTTGTTTCATCGGTAATAGTTCCACTAACCTCTGCTTTTTGAGCTTGTAACAGGCTGTGTGATAGTACGAATGCAAGAAAGAATAGTAATGTTCTCATATCTGTATGGATTAAAAGTGATGGGATAAAACTAGCAGGGACACTCATCTTAAAAAAAGAACAATGAGGCATCAGGTACTTTGAGTGAGGGAACTCACAATTAGCAATTTAACGTTGTTCAAATAAGAAAAGGGAGCCCAACCAAGCGACTCCCCTTTCCCAAAAAAACCAACCAAAAAAACTAAGATGACTTACTTATGTTAATAAATAAATACACTCAAACTTACTTTGGATGTCTATAAAATAAAAGTGGGATTGAGGGAAGTACCCACCCCATTGAGGGAAGCTGTTACTTGTGCTTGTGAAGCAAGGAAAGCACGTCCTGTCGTTTTATTTTTCCGGTTTCCGTATACGGAAACTGTGACAAGGAATATATTTTTTTGGGACGCTCGTATTTATGTAGGCCTTGAAAGGCTTTAGTATAAACGGCTTCGCTTGGCAATTCCTGTCCTTCCACAATAAGAATAAGGCGATCACCCAAAGCTTCATCTTTCTCTGAAGCCACGATAAAGGAAAAATTGAAATGCTTGGAAAGTTTCATTTCGATCTCTTCGGGACTCAACTTAATGCCCCCGCTGTTAATTACGTTGTCGATCCTACCCAACCAGCTAAATGACACTGGGGAGTGCAAGGTGACCAAATCGTTCGTTATCACTGTGTGGTAACTTACTTTAGGGGCTTCTATTACAAGACACCCTCGATCATCATGAGAAAACGTAACATGAGGTAAGGCCGAAAAAACATCCGATTTGGCAAAACCATTCAACCTTCTTACTGCCACATGTGTTATGGTTTCGGTCATACCATAAGTGGCAAAAACCTCGGTAGTCTTATGCTGAAGTTGTTTTTCCAATTCCGTAGAAATAGCTCCACCACCCACAATCATTTTCTTGACCTTGTCTAACGCCTCCAAAGAGTGGTGGAGTTGAAAGGGCACCATCGCCACGAAGTCATAATTGTTATCGTATTCGGTAAGAGCATCTTTATTGGGTGCAACCGCATGTAAATCCCAACCCAGCACCAATGCACGTACCAACATCATTTTTCCAGCGATATAATCGGCAGATAGGCATAAAAGAGCTTTTGTGCCCTCTCCTATTTTAAAATAGGCGCCGGTGGCTTCAGCACTATTGATCATGTGCTCTTTTTCAAGAAATATTTCCTTAGGAATGCCTGTTGAGCCTGAAGTTCGCACCCTAATGGTTTCACCAAAATCCAACCATTCTTCCATAAAATTGGCAATACTTACCTCATAAGGTGCTCCATGGGTTTTAAGGTCATCAACGAAATTCAATAATTCCTCGGCAGAGGAATAGGACAGCCCATTGAACTTAAACTTTGGATGTATAGAGGGTGAGGTTGGCATCTTGTTTGGTTCTAAGCGTTTCCGATTTCGGCAACGGTTTCATCGGGGGGGCGTTCTACCTTACCGAAGAGCTTTCCACCCCAATCCTTCCATTTGTACCGCCATGCCATGATTAACAAAAAGACTGGGTATACAATCAATACAGGAATAAGCACGTCCCATCCCATGGTAGGTTCTGAAACATCCTTTAAAATAGAATGGGTCTTGAAGGCGGTCCAATCGGCAGTGACCAATAAAGCGGCAATAAGATTATTTCCAGCATGGAATCCCAAAGCGAGTTCCAATCCTTCGTCCATTAAAGTCATGATTCCCAAGAAGAAGCCCGTCCCAATATAATATACCATAACAATAGGACCCAATTTATCCACTTCTGGATTGAAATAATGCATTCCTCCAAATACCACAGAGGTAATGATTAAGGGCAACCATTTATTCCCAAACATTACCCCAAATCCTTGCATGAGGTAGCCTCGAAACAGATATTCTTCAAAACTGGTTTGCAATGGAATCATAACGATGGCTACCAATGCCAAAATGATAAAAGGTTGCCAATTAAATTGCACCACATAATCTTCTGGTGATTGATAATAGTCATATACTGTGGTTCCAATGGTAAAAACTGCAACTAAAACAAACCCAAACCAAAAACGGCCCCAATCAATTTTTTTGCGTGATGTGGTCACGGCGCGCATGGGTTGCTGATGTACATATCGCACCCATATATAAAGGCCCAAAAGCCCAATGGCAAAGGCCAGTAACATTAAAAACAAGGTGAGATTGGAATCCAATATTCCCATAATGGCATTGGGGTCTTCCATAAGGGCAAAGGCATCCATGCCTTCGGATACGGCTTTCATCATGGCTGCAATGATGAAAGGAAAGGAACCAAATTGCCAGATAAAAAATATAACCAAAAACCCCACAATATAGCGCCAGCCTTCGTGTAGGTATTTATAAGCAAGCTGTATAAACATAGTATCTTTTTAAAACGGATTAGAGGGCGATTCCTGCATTTTGTTACGGAATCTGGGAAATATCCCATTGTTTATCGGAATCGTACCAAATATTCCCTTGTTTTATGGTTAATGGTGAGGGCATATTGTTGGTGTATAAGCTGCCGGTTCCCAATCCTTGCGGCAATTTACTATTTTTTGTGAAGGTATATTGCGAAATGGCATTCAATCCAACATTACTTTCCAAGGCTGAGGTAATCCACCATCCCACATTTTTTTCTTCTGCTAGGGAAATCCAGGTGTCACTCCCTTGAAAACCACCAATAAAACTGGGCTTCAAAATGATAAATTGTGGTTGAATGGTATCGAGTAACTCCCATTTCCTTTCGGAAGAAAATACCCCAATTAATTCTTCATCCAAGGCAATGGGTAATGGAGTCACTTCACACAAATGTGCCATTTCCTGCCATTGTCCTTGTTTAATGGGTTGTTCGATGGAATGAATCTGAAGCTCTGAAAGGTACTTCAATTTCTCCAAGGCTTCCGAAGGAGCAAAAGCACCGTTGGCATCTACCCTGAGTTCTATTTGTGAAGGGTTGAATTCTTTTCGGATGGCTTTAAGTAGTTGCAATTCCGTATCAAAATCGATCGCACCAATCTTCATTTTAATACAAGTAAAGCCTTTGTCAATTCGCGCTGCGATCTGTTCCTTCATAAAGGTTTCATCGCCCATCCATATAAGTCCGTTGATAGGAATACCTTCAGTACCATTTGAAAATCCAGAAGGATACAATTGAAACGGATCTCCTGCATGGAGGGATCGAAAAGCCGCCTCCACGCCTATCTGAATGGAAGGAAATTCCTCCAATTCCGAATAGAGCCACTCCAAACCCTTTTCTATATGTTGGCAAGTCCATGCCAGCTTTTCCTCATAATCGGGACGATCGTCAATGCTCAATCCTCTTAGCAGGCCACATTCCCCAAGACCCCATCGATCTCCCTCCTGAATTTTCAGGTAATAGGTTTCCTTGGTTCTAAGGACGCCTCGGGAAGTTCCCGCAGGGCTTTTAAATTCTAGAATGTGCTTTGTGTAATTTGCTTTCAATCGAATTGAATATGATAATGAACACTAAACTTCCATAAAGGCTCCAATGTCTAACAGAACTAGTTCCTTACCTGCTTTACTAAAGGCATCCTGAGCTCCTTGGGTATCAATTTCAATATAACCGAAGGTATTGTAATGAACTCCCAATACACGATTGCATTCCACAAAATCACTGGCTATTACGGCGTCTTCAATTCCCATGGTGAAATTATCACCTATGGGTAAGATGGCAAGATCGAGTTTGGTTCGCATAGGAATCAACTTCATGTCCATTGTCAAGGCGGTATCGCCTGCGATATAGATGTTCTTTTCACCCTCAATGACAAATCCACCGGGAAAACCACCATCAGATCCATCGTCAAAGGTGCTAGTATGAATGGCATTTACGTATTTTACCTTTCCGAAGTCAAAAGACCAACTTCCACCATGATTCATAGGATGAACAGTGCAACCTTTGGCTTGATAGTGCATGGCGATTTCATAATTGGAAACAATGGTTGCTCCCGTATTTTTTGCAATGGCTTCGGCGTCCAACACATGATCCAAATGGGCATGTGTCAACAATATATAATCGGCTTTTAAGTCATTTACAGAAACGGCATCTTTAGAGAGCGGATTTCCCGAGATAAAAGGATCAACGATTATGTGCTTTCCAGTGGTTTCAATGGCTAGACTGTTTTGACCGTAGAATGTGATTTTCATGTGCTATAATTTATGATGAGAGGGTAAAACTTTGTTCCTTCTGTAAATTTAGTGGATTTTACCTTCTCAGTTTATGTCTACAGGTGTTCATTTTATGCTTGGGCAAATCATTCACCCTTCAAATTATTCGAATCCCAAAATGAAAAGGTGTTTAGTGAAAAATTCCGAAGAGAAAAGCGAACGCAAAGGTACTTAGGGCCACCTTCTTTAATTCTGCATCCAAAAGGCGTGGTTCCCTGTTCTTCTTTACCACAATCATATTCAAGATAAGAGGAACGAAGGCGATGAGGTAAATAAACTGTAACGGTTGGTTATAATTCAATAGCGTGTACACAATTGCCGTCGCCATTCCTGAACAGAGCAAGAAATAATGGTACTTTTTGGCTTTTTCACTTCCCATTTTCACCACGAGTGTATTCTTCCCAACGTTGGCATCGTTCTCAATATCCCGCATATTGTTTACATTCAGTACAGCGGTACTGAATACTCCAATACTTATGGCAGGCAACAATAACTCCCAATCGAGTGACTTTGTAAACAAGAAATAGGTTCCCATCACGCTCAGTAATCCGAAGAACAAAAACACAAAGATGTCTCCCTTACCCGAATACCCATAAGCACTTTTCCCCACGGTATATTTTATGGCTGCTATGACTGCGGCAATCGCCAGATTAAAGAAAATAAATGCCAACAAAAAGTTTTCATTACCAAAGGCCATGAATATGAGCATACTGGCAATGAGTAGCGTAATTCCTCCCGTAATATACATGGCCCGTTTCATTTGCTTGGGAGTAATGATCCCACTTGCCACCATGCGTTGTTCCCCTTCCCGGTTTGCATCGGTTCCCTTCACGCCATCTCCGTAGTCATTGGCGAAATTGGATAGTACCTGAAAACCGATGGTGGTTAATACAGCAAGCCAGAACATGGGAGACTTCAGTACATATTCAGTTGCTAATGATGATCCAACAATGATCCCAGAAATTGAAAGTGGAAGGGTTCTTAAACGGGCTGCTCCTAACCAGGCTTTTACTTTTGACATGGATAAAAATTATCTCGCAAAAATAGGGTAAAAAAGAAAATCCGCCCCCACAATAGCGAGAACGGACTTTCCATTACTAACTAACTAATTTATCTAACTATGAATCTTGAAATTTGTCCTTTGGAACTCTTAATAATATAGGTTCCGCTTGTAAAGGAGGCAATATCAATAACTGCGACCTCTCCAGTAGTAGCGATCAATCTTCCGGTAATGTCATAAATTTGATAGGTTCCCGGCTTGCTCAAGAAAATCATATCATCTGCTGGGTTCGGATACACCACCAAAGCTTCCGAAGCGATTTCGACATCGTTTATGGATAGAATGTCATTGTTAATTTCGAATACGCTCAAGGTAGCACTACCTTCATTCGCGATCACCAACAAACCAGTGTCGGTTGGGCTTTCTTCAAAAGGAATGTAAAGAACACCTTCTGGCGCCAAATCTCCCATTTCGTCTCCTCCAGGTGTAGCATCACGACTGTTTTCGTACTCCAAGAATACTGGATTGGCAGGGTCGGTTACGTTGTACACCATAACACCACCTATTCTTTCCAATAAAATGAAAGCGTAATACTCACCGTTAATTTCCTGAACAATGACACCTTCTGGTTCAGGGCCCTTGTTATCACTTCTGTTTTTAAAGTTGTTGTTGCTGTTACTGGCATTGAAGATTCCTCCATATACAGGATCATTGGCCGTGATTACTTCAAAATCGTTGGCACTATCGTACACCAAGTTTCCTGTGTCTGCTTCGAAAATACTGAAGGAACGTCCTCCAAACACGTGAATCTGCTCGAACAGACCGTCATTGTCGATATCACCGGAAGCATTGGTTACATTGATTTCGGCCAGATTGCTTTCCAATTCCAACACATCGATATCCGAAAATAATGCTGGATCCAAGGTGTAATCGTCGTCATCTATTTTGCGCTCTTCTTCGTAGGTATCATACTCCCTTGCATCTCCTTCGTTGGCAGTTACCACATAAGTAGTTCCATTTACTTCGTAGGTAGTAATGGCATCGGGCATGTACATTCCGTAAATGGGCCAATTGGCATCGAAAATAAAATCGGTTTCGTCACTCACATCGATGGTATTTGGGAACTGACTGTGATCTTTCAATCCGAAAGGCAGTACTTCTGTGATCTCCATGTTTACTAAATCGACCACGGCGTAAGCATTGTTTTCCTGAAGGGAAACATAAGCCATTTGCGAATCATCGGAAACTGCCACGTATTCTGGCTCAAGGTCTTGGGAAACAGTAGCTCCAGGGCCATAAATTCGTACTCCAGCATCCTCCAATTCCGTCTCCTGCGAATCGAATGCATTAAAACTTAACGTAGTAACATTCGCTTGTGAGATAGTACCCAAACCTCCACTTACATCGATAATGGAGATACTTCCTTCGGGATCGATAGAGTAATCGTCGTTAGGCTCACCTTCATTGGCTACGATTACTTTGGTCCCATCGGGTGTAAAGGTCACCATATCGGGCAGGGCTCCTACTTCCAGGTATACCCCATCTGTATTAGCCACATCACCAATAAGAACGGTTCCGTTATCGGTTTTTTCTATTCCAGAAATTGCCAAAGCGTACAAACCACCATAGGTTGCAACACTCTGTACACCGTCACCTGTGGCGGCAAAATCGATGGATAGATTGGTCGACATATTACTTGGATCGGAAAAATCGATGAATTCCAATTTCGTGTCATTCGTTACTAAAATCTGCTGACTATCGGCATCGTAAGCAGCAATTTCTGCTGTTCCGTCACCATCCACCAAGAAACTTGCTAAATAGGAAAGGTCCAGTTCGGTATCATCACCGGCAGGAACCACAGTGTCATCATCCAAGATGTACACTCCTAAGGTGTCATTTCCTCCTAAAGTAACATTGTTTTCATTCTGAAGTTGAAGTACGAAAAACAAATCCCCTTCGTCATCTGAATTATTGGTAATAGGAATAGTAACAGTCTGTGCTCCGGACTGGGACACAGGAAATGTTAGTGTTTCGGTTGAAACGTAGTTGAAATCGGAACCATTTACCGCCGTTCCTCCTGAGATCAAAACCACATCTACAGATCCTTCTTCTGTAGGAGCCTGGTCCGGTACCACGGAAATTTCAACCGAGCTATCGTTTTCGTTTACTGAAACAAAGGCATTGTCGAACTCCACATCGGCAATGATAATAGGATCTGCTTCAAAACGTACATTGTCCAAATACAAGGCTTCGCTACCAGAATTGGATCGTAGCTCAACCACCAATTGCACCATGGCATTGTCTGGCACGGCAGCACTTCCGTTTTGCCATGCATCTTCGATATTAAGGTCGTCAATGTCAGACCCCTCTGTATTTAAAATGTCTATTTCGGTGCTATTGGTCAAGTCGCGAACATAAATGCGAATTCTGTCGTTAGAATCGTCATTGGCAGTTCCATCGCCTTCCCATCCAGTACCATTTACGAAGTAATCTATAAAAACCACATTGTTTGAGAAACCTGCAAAGTCTACTATATCGAACTCTAGGATCATATTTCCATCGGCATCAGACATTTGGTATCCGTTAGCACCGTCGGTATATGCAGTAACATCTCCCGTGAAATCTGTAGTTCCTACAAAGTCACCATCGGTAAGGCCACTTCCAGGAGTGTCGTAAGGAACATAGGTTGCATTGTATCCCATTTCTCCTCCGGTTGTTGTGAAGTCTACTTCAGGTTCGCCAGCATTATTGATTAGATCATGGGCTGTACTGGCATCGCCCGTATCTGTATATTGACCTCCAGGTACTGGGGGTTCTTCAAAACTAGTGGCAGCCACTTGGGCAGTAAGTGTGCTCAGGCATCCTAAAAAGGCCAGGGCAAAAAGGGTAATTTTTTTCATTATGGTATTCGTTTTTTAATTAGCACTACAAAATTACCCAGCAAGGATGCGAAGGGTTTTAGCTAATCTTTAAGGAATGATGAAGTGTATATTGTATTGCTGTAGTCCATGCCTTTCAAAATTTAAGAGAAGGTAAAGTAAACGTTAGCTGTTCCCCGAGATGCTATAATTTTTATATTTTTAACAAATAACCCATCAAAAACAAACAACGAATGAAAAGAAACCCTGACATTGGATTGCTCGTACTTCGAGTAGGACTCTCCGCCCTAATGCTTACGCATGGAATCCCTAAATTTTTGGAACTCATTGGAGGAAATACGAACGTGGTAGGAGACCCTATCGGTGTAGGAGGACTTCTTAGTTCCATATTGGTTGTCCTAGGAGAGTTTATTGCTCCCGTACTTATTATCATTGGACTAAAAACGAGGATGTCGGCTGTTGTAGCTGCCATTACCATGGCTGTTGCTGCCTTTATTGTTCATGCAGCAGATCCAATTGCCACCAAGGAAAAAGCCCTACTTTATCTAGTAGGTTTTATCGCAATCGCCCTGATGGGTGCAGGACGAATTTCTGTTGACAAAAAATAAATGCCTTTATTCACAAAAAGCTTGAAATTAAAGTCCTTTAACGATCGTCGTTTGGGGCGTTACTTATTGTACGCCCTAGGCGAGATTGTGTTGGTGGTTGCTGGTATTCTTATTGCCTTAAGTATCAATAATCATAATGAAGAGGTAAAGCAGAAGAAGTACCTCAACGGAATTTTTCAAAGTATCTCTGCCGATCTCGAAAGGGATACACTTATTGTGGGACAAGCGGTAAAGAATTACGAGCAACGGGAAGAAATTCTTCAGAAAATATTGAACGATTCCCTTTCGTTGGAAGATTACAAAAAATGCGTATTGTGCACGGCTGTTATCTCTTCCTACGTTCCTTTCGATATTAATGACAAAGGCTACCTTCAGCTTCGTGATTTCAATGCTTCATCTAAAGAAAAGGACAGTTTGGCGGTGAGTCTTGTTCAGTTTTACAAGTCCTACCAACTTACGTTGACACAGTTGAGTGATGAAATAAAGAATAACTCCCTAGAAAATCTAAAATACTGGAGGGATCATTATCCTTGGTTTAGTTCTATGATGGCCAACAAACAAGATGATCGCATTGCCGATTACATGAAAAACGATCCCGATTTTAAGAATCGAGCCGGATATTACAATTTAATTGCCTGCAAAAATTTCAAGCTCGTGGTTTCCTTGTACAAGGATGATGCTATAGAGGCACTTGAAGAAATTGAAAAACGATTGCAAGAAGCGGAAGATTAGTCGAATATCTTCGTCAGGAGTTCTTTTAAAAGATCTCCCTGTGGCATATTGGAAGCACCTACCCCTTTACTTTTCATATCAATTTCGCGAATGGCAGTTATAATCTTACTCACTTTTTTCATGGGATAATTACGTGCAGCCACCTCATAGTCCTTAATGAAATAGGGACTCACCCCTAATGCCTTTGGGGCCTGGGAAGGGTTGGAGAGTGAGTGATACTTCAGCAATTTAGAGAAGAAACTGTAAAGCAGGGCAATCGTCATTACGATAGGATGGTTCTTAGGATTCTGGGCAAAATACTGTACGATGCCAAAAGCTTTTTTTACATCCTTCACTCCTATGGCATTCTGCAATTCGAAGTTATTGAAATCCTTACTTATCCCAATGTTTTCTTCAATAACCTGCGGGGTGATCTCCTCACCGGGCTTTATAATAAGCTGTAGTTTTTTCAACTCATTGTTCACCTTACTCAAATCGTTGCCCAAGAACTCCGTGAGCATTTGGGCGGCCTTTGGACTTATGGAATACCCCTTACCTCCCATGACCCTTCGGATCCAATCGGGCACCTGATTTTCATAAAGTCTTTTACTTTCGAAAAGAATACCGTTCTTTTTTAGCACCTTCGAAAGTTTTTTACGGGCATCCAACTTTTTGTACTTATAGCAAAGTACCAGTACCGTGGTTGGTTGGGGGTTTTCTGCATAAGGAACCAAATTCTCAATAGTTCGAGCCAAATCCTGAGCTTCCTTAACGATCACCACTTGTCGTTCGGCCATCATGGGATAGCGCTTGGCATTGCTTACAATGTCATCGATGGAAACGTCGCGGCCATATAGCACCATTTGATTAAACCCCTTTTCTTCTTCCGATAAAAAGTTGTCCTCTATATAGTCGCTAATGCCGTCGATATAATAGGGTTCTTCCCCCATTAGAAAATAAATGGGAGCCGCGTTGCCATTTTTAATGTCTGAAATGATCTGTTTTACTTGATCTAGTGCCAAATTAACCTATCTGTGTGTTAGAGCGCAGTGGAAAACTTAATGCTCCTATCGACTGCGCTCGAAGGGACAAGTTCCATGCTTAAATTATGAAATCTGGTGTGGAAAGTGTTACTTTGTTCGATGTCGAAACTGAATTTTCCAGCCTATACCTTCCGATTCAAAAATAGGGAAAACAAACGACTGATTTTCGATCCCATCCGAAAAAAATTTGTTGTTCTTACCCCCGAGGAATGGGTACGCCAGCATACCGTTCAGTATTTAATTACAGAAAAAGGTAATTCGGCCAACCTCATCAATGTAGAAAAACAATTGATCCTAAATGAAACCAAAAAGCGGTATGACATTGTCGTTTTTAGACCGGATGGCTCCATTTTCTTGATTGTGGAGTGCAAGGCGCCCCATATAGAAATCACACAGGAGACTTTCGACCAAATAGCCCGTTACAATCTAGTTACCCAAGCTACTAATCTCATGGTGACCAATGGCATTGTTCATTACTACTGCAGAATGGACTATGAAAACGAACGGTATGTGTTTTTGGAAGACCTGCCCAAGAACTAATCAAAAATGTTTTTCTTTGCCCTGTGAAAGTAGCCGTTGTCATACTTAACTGGAATGGTAAATCCCTTTTGGAACAATTCCTGCCCTCGGTGTTAGCGCATTCCAAAGAAGCGAACATTTATGTGGCCGACAATGCTTCTACGGATGACAGTTTGCATTTCCTTTCCGAACATTATCCGCAGGTTGATGTGATTCAGAATTCGGAGAATGGAGGATATGCAAAAGGGTACAACGATGCACTAATAAATCTTACGGAAGATGTCTTTGTACTCCTTAACAACGATGTGGAAGTGACCAAAGGATGGTTGACTCCAATGATAACTGCTTTTGAAAACGATCCTTCGTTGGTGGCTGCACAACCCAAAATTTTGGATTATAAAGACAAGTCCTATTTCGAATATGCGGGTGCCGGCGGTGGTTTTATTGACAGGCTTGGTTATCCCTATTGCCGTGGACGGATTTTCAACACACTTGAAGTAGATGAAGGACAATATGATGATGTAATTTCCATCTTCTGGGCAACGGGCGCATGCCTGTTCGTGCGGAATGAGGCATTTTGGGAAGTTGGTGGTTTGGATGAGGACTTGTTTGCACATATGGAAGAGATCGACCTTTGCTGGCGATTGCAAATTCGGGGAGGCGCTATCAAGTATTTTGGCAATTCGACCCTATACCATTTGGGCGGTGCCACATTAACGGCAGCCAATCCCAAGAAAACCTTCTATAATTTTAGGAACTCACTGCTTATTCTCTTAAAGAATGTAAAAGGCTTTGTCGCTTGGCGTCGCATTTTCATACGGATGTTATGGGATGGTGTTGCTGGAATTTTATTTCTTTTACAAGGAAAACCAAGTCACTTCCTTGCTGTGATCAAGGCCCATATTAGCTTTTACAGACTACTTCCCAAATTTCTGAAGAAGCGTAAAAAATGGGCATCGGATCTTTCTTACTCCACAATTAATTCTATTGTTTGGAAGTACTTTATTGCAAAAAAACGTAACTTTAACAACCTCTAATAAACTTTACCTAAAATAATGTTAAGTGCCGGTTGGCAACTGAATGAATTTATAATTTTGACTCACCTAATTTCGTAACAAAATGAAAAAGCTATTCATCTTAATGGTATCTGTCGGATTTGTTTTTACTTCCTGCGTGTCGAAAAAAACATATGCCGAATTAGAAGCCAGACAAAAAGAAACTCAAGATCTTTTAAATACAGCAACGGTTAAACTCAATGCCTGCGAAGCAGATAGAGCTGCGGCCAATGCACGGATTGCTTCCTTGGAAGACCGTATTGCCGATCTTCGAAAAACCAATTCGGATCTTATTCAAAGCTCGAAAGATCTAACGATTCTTACCAAACAAGGAGCAACGAACCTAGAGAAGTCATTAGAAAGTTTAAAGGAAAAAGACCTTAAGATTAGTCGACTCCAGGACGCCTTGAATAAAAAGGACAGTGTAACACTGGCATTAGTGACCAGTCTTAAGAAAGAGGTAGGACTGGACGATGAGGACATTGAAATCAATGTTGAAAAAGGCGTGGTATTCATTTCCTTAAGTGATAAAGTACTATTTAGAAGCGGAAGCTATAACCTATCTACAAGAGCCAACGAAATCCTTGGAAAAGTTGCTACGGTAATCAATAGTAAACCAGACTTCGAAGCCTTGGTAGAAGGGCACACCGATAACGTTCCATACAAAAAAGGAGTACTGGAAGACAACTGGGACTTAAGTGCGAAACGTTCTACTGCCGTAGTAAGAAAACTAATGGAACTAGGAGCCAATCCAGCACAGCTCATCGCTGCAGGAAGAAGTGAGTTCGTTCCATTAGTTCCTAACGATACTGCTGAGAATAAATCGACCAACCGAAGAACCAAAATATACATCTTACCGAAGATCGATCAATTCTATGAAATGATTGAAGACGAATTGGAAGTGCTTTCCTCTGAAGGAGGCGGCGGTGATGTTGAAGGTGGCGGTGAAGATGGCGACGGAAACTAGTCATTAAATCAGAAGATTATAAAAAGCCCAGCACTTGCTGGGCTTTTTATGTTTCCTATGCAATTTATTCTTAAGATCCCTTTGCCATCTCTTGGGAAAATTCCAGAACAATGTACTCGGCAGGATGTACGATGGCCACCTTCACACTAACATTCATGACCCCATTGGTAATATCTTCGGCCGTCATGGTGGACCCCAGACCGCATTCCACGGAAAAGGCGTCCGATGCCTTGGCTCCTTGTAGGGCTCCCTCCTTCCATATAGCAGTTAAAAAACTCCCTATTTCACTTTTCACAGCTTCCCAGGTATTTTTATCATTGGGTTGAAATATATAGTTCTGAGCGGCAAGCTTGCAAGATTGTTCGATAAAAGTCATGGTTCTCCGAACCGAAATATCGCTCCAGTCCATGGATTTAACAGTTTCCATGGCACTTGCTAAATTTTGGGGCATTAAATTCTCCTGGTTCTCCATTAATTTCAAATTAAATCTCCAAACTCCCCTTCCCTTCTCGAATGAGTTCGGGTTCTCCAGAGGTTAAATCGATAACGGTCGATGCTACATTGCCACCATACCCCCCATCGATCACCACATCGACCAGATCACTCCATTTTTCATAGATCAATTCGGGATCGGTAGTATATTCTATCACTTCATCCTCATCCTTAATAGAGGTAGATACAATGGGATGCCCTAACTCACGCACAATCGCCTGAGCAATAGAATGATCGGGTACGCGGATTCCGACCTCTTTCTTCTTTTTAAAAACACTGGGTAAATTATTGTTGCCAGGCAATATAAAAGTATAGGGGCCTGGCAAGGCTCGTTTCAACAACTTAAATGTACTGGTGTCGATTTGCTTTACATAATCGCTCAAATTGCTCAGGTCTTCACAGATAAAAGAAAAGTTGGCTTTTTCCAACTTCACGCCTTTAATTTTTGCAATGCGTTCCAGAGCACCTTTATGGGTAATATCACAGCCTAGGGCATACACGGTATCACTGGGATAAATTACCAATCCACCCGCCTTTAGTGCATCCACTACCTTCTTTATTTCTTTGGGATTGGGATTTTCTTCGTAAATTTTAAGGAATTCTGCCATAGCGTTGATTTTTAGGGTTGCACAGAATAGTTCCTGAGTCTTCTAAAGATACGTCTCTTTTGGCTTTCATCATAATAGTTCATTAATTATTTCGTTTGAATAAACAAACCATCCGTTTTATGAAAAAAATAGTTGCATCCGTTGTTTTTTTCTGTAGCCTTACGCTCTTACTGGTTTCTTGTTCTTCGGAAGATGATACTGCTTTGGAAGAAACAGGTGAAGCTTCACTGGAAGCCACAGAATTCTTGGATGTTTCTTACGGAATCCATACACGACAAACCTATGATATTTTCCTCCCTGAAGGAAGATCTATGGAAAAAACGAAAACCCTTATCCTTATTCATGGCGGAGGATGGACCCAAGGTGATAAAGAAGATATGTCTGGTTTTGTGGATGCCATCCAATTGCTGCATCCCGACCATGCCATAGTGAACATCAATTATGTGTTATCCAATGTTACGACCCCTGCCTTTCCCAATCAGTTTTTGGATATAGATGCAGTCATCGAAAAATTGAATTCTGAACAGGAAACGCTTCAAATTTCTACGGAATTTGGTATGATCGGAACTAGTGCTGGTGCCCATTTGGCGCTTATGTACGATTCGCTGTACGATTTGGATGACCAAGTTAAGTTTGTGGCGAATATCGTTGGCCCAACCGATTTAACAGATCCCTTTTATTTAGAGGATCCTAACTTCAATTTTGCATTTTCTTTATTGGTCGATGAAAACGAGTATCCCGAAAACGCCATTGAAGCGGTGAGCCCAATTTATAATATTCATTCAGGTACCAGCCCAGTGGTAATGTTCTATGGCAATCAGGATCCCTTGGTTCCATTGTCCAATGGAATGGCCTTAGAAACGGCTTTGAATAACCATCAGGTGTCTCATAGTTTCACAGTGTATGAAGGGGGCCATGGCGATGACTGGAGTGATGCTGATTTTGATAATCTGAAATCACAAATCAGCGATTACATCAATACGTATCTTTTTATTGATTAATCGACAACATTTAATTTCGCAAAACGAAGCAACAACTTTTTCAAACCGCCATTTTCAAACTGAATCTCGGCCTTCGTATCGGCCCCTACGCCTTCTATTTTCAGTATTTTTCCTTTTCCGAAGCGCACATGCTCCACAATTTTGCCTACTTCAATATTAGCTGTTGACGGATCGAAGTTCTTGCTGGCCGAACTACTAACTGGTTTTAGCTTACGTAGCTTGCGAAGTTGTTCTTCGGTGGGGCCTTTGGGCGGAGATCCAGCAACGGGTTTTCGTAAGCGCAGCTTGCTTTTATCCACTTCCCCAAAAATATCGGCATCCAAAAGGGGTTTATATCTATGTTCGGTAACTGGGGTTAGATACTCCAAATAAACGTCATCTATTTCTTCAATGAATCGGCTGGGTTCAGCATCGATCAACTTACCCCAACGGTATCTACTTTGGGTATAGGTTAAGAATGCTTGCTTTTCTGCCCGTGTTAATGCCACATAAAACAAACGGCGTTCCTCTTCAAGCTCTGCTCGTGTGTTCATGCTCATCCCACTGGGAAAGAGATCTTCCTCCATCCCAACAATATACACATAAGGAAATTCCAATCCTTTGGCCAAATGCACGGTCATCAGGGCCACTCGATCATCATCTCCCTTATCATTGTCCATATCGGTTGCCAAGGCTACATCTTCCAAAAATTCGGCCAAGGAACCTGTAGTATCGGCCAGTTCTTTTTGCTCTTCCACAAAATCCCGAATACCATTAAGGAGTTCTTCTATGTTCTCGATTCGTGCAATCCCTTCTGGGGTTCCATCTTTTTTCAATTCTTGAACCAACCCTGTCTTCTTGGTGACCTGCTCAGTAATTTGAAACGCATTGTAACCCTGATTCATCACCTGAAAGCTCTCGATCATGGTCACGAAATTCAGCAGTTTCGTCTTTGTTCCACTATTGATCTTCAGGTCGATTTTATCGATCGCCTTAATGACATCGAAAATAGGACGGTCGTAATGATTGGCAGCCACTACCAATTTATCCATGGTGGTTTGCCCAATGCCTCGCGCGGGATAGTTGATCACTCGTTTTAATGCTTCTTCGTCCTTCGGATTAAGGATTAATCGTAAATAGGCCAGTACGTCCTTTATTTCCTTTCGCTGATAGAAGCTTAAGCCTCCATAAATACGGTAGGGAATGTCCTTTTTGCGGAGTGCATCTTCCATGGCCCTTGACTGGGCATTGGTTCTGTAAAGAATTGCGAAATCCCCATAACCAATTTGATTGTTCATGGCAGTTTCAAAAATATTGCTAGCAACAAAACGTCCTTCGTCCCCATCGGTCATGCTGCGATTCACCTTGATTTTATTCCCTTCGGCATTGGCTGTCCACACGACCTTCTCCAATCGGTTTTTATTTTTTTCGATAATGCTATTGGCCGCATTTACGATATTCTTGGTCGATCGGTAATTTTGCTCCAAACGGTACACCTGAACATCGTCGTAATCTTTCTGAAAATTGAGTATATTATTAATATTTGCCCCGCGGAAAGCGTAAATACTCTGTGCATCGTCCCCTACCACACAAATGTTCTGAAAACGATCACTCAATGCCCGAACAATAAGATATTGACTGTGGTTGGTATCCTGATACTCATCTACTAGTATGTAGCGGAAACGATCTTGGTACTTGGCCAGCACTGCCGGAAAACGAGTCAACAATTCGTTGGTCTTCAACAACAAATCATCGAAGTCCATGGCTCCTGCCTTAAAACATCTGTCCACATAGTTTTTATAAATATCGCCAAGACGCGGCATCTTTGCCATGGCATCGGCTTCCACCAATTCAGGATTCTGGAAATAGGCCTTAACGGTGATCAGACTGTTTTTATAAGACGAAATTCGCGAATAGACCTGCTTGTACTTATAAATGTCCTTGTCGAGCTGCATCTCCTTGATGATGGCCCGAATTACACTCTGCGAATCTTGGGTGTCATAAATCGTAAAATTGGAAGGATAGCCTAATTTATCCGCTTCGAAACGAAGAATCTTGGCAAAAATACTGTGGAAGGTTCCCATCCATAGATTCTTGGCCTCGCTATTCCCCACAATTTGGGCAATACGCTTTTTCATCTCACGTGCCGCCTTATTCGTAAAGGTGAGGGATAATATATTAAAAGCATCCACTCCTTGTGACATTAAATAGGCTATGCGATACGTAAGCACACGTGTCTTACCAGATCCCGCTCCAGCGATCACAATCATCGCCCCATCCTTTTGCAATACGGGAGCCCTTTGGGCATCATTCAACTGTTCTAAGTAATCCTGCAAATCCTTTCTTAAATGAAGTACAATTAAGATGTGAAAATACAGAAATTCGGTAGAAAGAAATGAGGTAGATTTCAGAATTTATAAACAACCTAAAGGCGTTGGAGTTGCTGAAAATTTTAAATACCTTTAGCACAATGGAGCAATTCCTTGAAACCAACAAATGGTGCTTAGTGCACCAATCTCATATACAATTTACAGCTGCTTTATGAAAAGACTACTTGTTATTTGCATTGCCATGATTTACATGGGGCAAGGCTATTCGCAGATGGATAAAGAAATCCTGAATGATATTGAAGCCATAGAATCCAAGGTGATCGATTGGCGACACCATTTCCATCAGTACCCAGAACTTTCCAATAGGGAATTTAAAACAGCCGAAAAAATAGAAAAGCATTTGAGATCCCTGGGAATGGAAGTTCAAACTGGCATTGCGAAAACGGGTGTGGTTGGAATCCTAAAAGGAGATCAGCCTGGAAAGGTAGTTGCTTTGCGTGCCGATATAGACGCCCTGCCCGTTACCGAACGCAACGACTTAGCTTTTAAAAGTGAAGTAACCACCACTTTTTTGGATAAAGAAACCGGGGTAATGCATGCTTGTGGGCATGACACCCATATTTCAATCCTGATGGGCGTTGCAGAAGTGTTATCCCAACATAAAGACAAAATAAAGGGTACTGTAAAGTTCATTTTTCAACCTGCAGAAGAAGGACCACCACCCGGGGAAGAAGGCGGTGCCAAACTAATGATTAAGGAAGGGGTACTAAAGAATCCAGATGTGGATGCCATCTTTGGATTGCATATCAATAGTGGCACCCCCGTGGGAACCATCAAATACAAAAGCGGTGGAACCATGGCGGCTGTGGAGCGTTTCGTGGTTACCGTAAATGGAAAACAAACTCATGGCTCGGCTCCATGGTCGGGTGTAGATCCCATTCTTATTTCAGCAAAGATTATTGATGGCTTCCAAACCATTATTAGTCGTGAATCACCATTGGTGGAAGAAGCCGCTGTTATTACTGTAGGTAAAATAACGGCTGGGGTTCGTTTCAATATTATCCCAGAAAGTGCCGAAATGATCGGAACCGTGCGCACCTTGGATCCCAGAATGCGCGAGCTTATTATGCGTAGAATGAACGAAATGGCTCGGGATATTGCCAAAGCCTATGGCGGAACGGCCACGATCGAATGGCAAAACAACACAGTTGTTACCTACAACGATCCCGCATTGACTGCACAAATGCTACCTACCTTAGAGGGCATTGCTGGAAAGGAAAATGTGAAATTGATGAAAGCTACTACAGGAGGGGAAGATTTCTCCTATTTCCAGGAAATCGTTCCCGGGTTTTACTTTTTTCTGGGAGGTATGACACCAGGAAATACGGAGCCCTATCCGCATCACACTCCAGATTTTAAAATAGATGACGCCGGAATGCTACTGGGAGTTAAAACCATGACTCAGGTAGCTATTGATTATTTGGCCAATTAATACGATCGCAATCTATGGATACTGTTTTTGACTTTATTTCATCCATTCCATGGTGGGTTTGGCCCTTACTGGTTTTAGGGTTGGTAGCCCTTCGGGATATACTACAGAAAAAGCATACCATTCAGCACAACTTTCCCATCATCGGGCATTTGCGATATATGTTCGAAAGTATTGGACCCGAGATGCGACAATATTTTGTTGCCAACAACCGTGAAGAATTACCTTTCAACCGTATAGAACGGGGTTGGATTTATGCCTCATCCAAAAAAGAGAACAACTATGAGGGTTTCGGTACCGACCGGGATATTTATGCACATCAGCATATTTTTATCAATAATGCCATGATGCCTTTTAAGGTGGATAAGGAACATCCCAATGCCATCGACAAAAGTTTTTTGCCGTGTGCAAAGGTGATGGGGGCTTACAATAAACGAAAACGGCCCTATCGCCCTGCTTCCATCATTAACGTTTCTGCCATGAGTTTTGGTTCTCTCAGTGCCAAGGCCGTCGAATCCCTCAACCTGGGCTGCGGTATTGCTGGCGCGTATCACAACACAGGAGAAGGCGGACTTTCGCCCTATCATAGTACGGGAAGTGACGTGGTCTTTCACTTTGGAACGGGATATTTTGGTGTACGGGATTCCGATGGGAATTTTTCCATGGAGAAAATGAAAGAATTGGTGGCCAACAATCCCTTTGTAAGAGCGATAGAAATTAAATTGTCACAAGGCGCCAAACCAGGAAAAGGTGGTGTATTGCCTGGGGCGAAAATAACCAAGGAAATTGCTGGAATTAGGGGTGTTGAAATTGGAAAAGATGTATTATCTCCCCCCAATCATTCTGCATTCTCCAATGTGCCGGAACTTCTTGATTTTATTGAAGCGATTGCCGAAGCCACAGGACTTCCAGTAGGGATAAAAGCGGCCATCGGGAAATTGGATCAATGGAAAGAACTGGCCGATCTCATGATCGAACGGGGTACCGGGCCCGATTTTATTGCCGTAGATGGCGGCGAAGGAGGAACGGGAGCCGCGCCACCCAGCTTTGCCGACCATGTCTCACTGCCTTGGGTATATGGGTTTAGCGATGTATACAAGGTTTTTAAGGCACGTAAACTTACCGATCGTATCGTTTTTGTAGGCAGTGGGAAGTTAGGATTTCCTGCCAAAGCTGCCATGGCTTTTGCCATGGGGGCAGACTGCATCAATGTAGCTCGAGAAGCTATGATGAGCATTGGGTGTATCCAGGCTCAAATTTGTCATACCAACCGCTGCCCCAGTGGCGTGGCTACCCAGAACAAATGGTTGCAAAAAGGGATTAACATTCCGTTGAAAAGTGAACGATTGGCTCAATACTTCAAGACGTTCCGAAAAGAATTGGTAGAAATCACCCATGCCGCAGGTTATGAGCATCCTTGTCAGTTTACCATGAATGATCTGGAGGTGAATGTAGACGACCACAACCTTTCCAAAGAATTGAGTCGCACCTATATGTATGAAAAAGATAAGGTGGCCTATACCAATATGCAGGATTTAAAAGATTGTGTATTTTTAGGCGGCCACTATAAAAAAGCCCCAATAGAATAATTAAAACTAAGATACTACCCCATGGAAGAAATGAACCAAGTCTTAAGCTACGCTTCTTATTTATTACCTGCTGTGGTAGTGGGAATTGTTGCCTACTACTTTTTTAAAGGACATATAGCCAACGAAGAAGGAAGAAGGCGCTATTTGGTGCAGAAAGAGGCTCAAAACAAAATGTTGCCTGCACGATTGCAAGCCTATGAGCGGCTTACCCTATTATTGGAGCGCATTGACCCCAACAAACTATTGATTAGGGTCAAACCCTTCTCTGATGACATCGATAAGTATGAAGAATTGCTTATCAAGAACATTGAGCAGGAATTCGAGCACAATGTTACCCAACAGATCTATGTTACTCCAGAATGTTGGGACCTCATAAGTGCTGCCAAAAATGCAACCATCCATATTATCCGACAAGCTGTAATGCACGAAAAAGGCTCTAATGCAGATAAGTTACGTGAGTATTTGCTTCGCAATTTTATGGAAGAAGTAACCCCTTCTCAAAAGGCTTTGGCGTATATAAAGAAAGAAGTGGCAGAATTGTTTGCCTAGTTAGTTTTTAGATAACTCGCTTCAAATAGGCTTTTTCTTTTTCGGGAAAAGTTTCCATCTTACTTTTCAGGTATTGTTTCAATTCCCTTGTTTCCATTAGTTCATTAAGCATATCACGGCAAAAATCCCGGAACCGCCAATAATGATGGGTACATCCGTTTACCAAATTGCGCAAGACTTCTTCGTTCCAATTTCCCAAAGAAGATATATACTGAAAAGCATTTTCCCGAATTTCATAGCTGTATTCCGGTCTCGAATAATTCCGTAGTTCATTTTCAAACAAGGGCTTGGCCGAAGTAGCATAGTTATCGGTGCTTAGGGCCAGTGTTAACCAAAGCAATCGTATATTTTTATCCTGAAACCCATGCACGTACTTCATTTTGTCCAAAAAACGGGACCGCTCCTCAGGATAGGATGCCCAGAGAACATATAAAGCTGTTTCCTGTGTGGAATAGGACCTATCATCGAGCAATGACTCATAGGCCGCTTTGAGACCATCAAGGATAGGTGGATCCATAGATAATGCAACAGCTTGACGGGTTGTAATACTGCCCTGGAAAGCAACTTTATAAAGCTCCACTGCTGGAGCTCCTTTTTCCAATGCCAACTGAATGATAGCCTCTTCGGCCAAATATTCGTTGCCCGACTGCAATGCTTCTACCAACAACCCCCGCTTATCCTCCAATGTCATTTCACGAAGGGCCACCAGATCAAAGTACTGCGTTAGAAACTTGCTTTGCGTTAATGAATTCAAGGCCTGTTCTCCTTTAAAAGCAGATTGCTTTAACCAATCCTTTTCCCAATCGGAAATATTAACCTGTGCTACGGCCCTCACTTCAGAAAGAAAATTTTCTGTTGTTACATTCTTGAATTGATATTTCTCAAGGTAATTCTTAACCGCTTCCCGAAAGGCATCCCTCCCGATACGCTCGTTAAGCATATGCAAAGCCCATGCACCTTTCTCATAAAAAGTAAGGGAACTGGCTTTGGGGTTCAATAAGGATTGCCCTTTTCCCTGCTCGCTTAGTGCCCTAAGTTGTTCCGCGGTATTGTACAACTTCCAGTAATAGTAATCGTCACCAAAAAGATGGCGTTCCGCCAGTAAGGCGTAATAGGTCGCAAATCCTTCGTGCAACCAGTGGTGTTTCCCTTCGGTCTCGGTAACTAAATTCCCAAACCATTGATGTGCCAATTCATGGGCATTTACATTTACATAATTCCGATCGTGAAAACCAATACTATCTACCACAAAAGCTTCTGAAAACAAGGTAGCAGTGGTATTCTCCATACCGGCATACAGAAAATCGCGTACGGGAACCTGCTTATAATTTTGCCAGGGATAAGGAACCCCTATCTCTTGTTCGAAAAAATCGAAAATCTCCTTGGTATGCCGATATGTAGGTTCCATTTTTAAGGAATCCTCGGTACGTAGATACAATTCTATGGGGATTCCAGATTCTGATTGGATTTCCTTTTTTACAAAATCCCCTATAGCGAAGGCCACCAAATAGCTTGACATGGGTTGATCCATATTAAAAGACCAAACCGTTGAGCCAGCATGCTCCTCATATTTGCGACCTCTCCCGTTAGCTATTACAGTCTTTCCCTTTTCAGCTACAAACTTAAGATCGAATTCAATCTTATCGTTCATATCATCAATACTCGGTAACCAATTGGAGGTATATTTCCCCTGTCCCTGTGTCCAAACCTGATCATACGTAAAGTACAGGGCGCGTTTGGGGGTCATTGTATATCCAAAGTGGATACTGTACGTCTTATCTTTTTCAAAATCTGAAATGATCCATAGTTTGTCATCAGAAGCCCTAAGTCCAGAATCTACCATCCTATTCTCAATATGGTTAATACCTACTGCATCTAAATAGATGCTATCTGCTTGCTTCAACATGGTAAAGGATACCGAAACTTCTCCCTCAACCTCACGATTTTGAATGTCGGGTCTAATGAAAGCGCTAATATTAGTGAAGTCAACCACGTCGGTTTGTTGGGAAAAAACCACCGACGAGCAAAAGAAAAATAAAACTAAAATCCGCATATAAGATATACCACAATTGTTTTGCCAAAATAAGTAAATTCGTTGTATGAATACCCAATTTTTACAGACACCCATCGATTATTTGAAAGGAGTTGGCCCTAACCGGGCCGATTTGCTCAAAAAGGAATTGGGGATTCACACGTATCAAGACCTCATCAACCTTTTTCCTAATCGCTATCTCGATCGAACACGCTATTATAAAATTGGGAATCTACAGCGCAATTCATCGGAAATACAGATTGTTGGGAAAATTACCCACATAAAGACGGTTGAACAAAAGAGAAACAATCGACTCGTTGCGACTTTTGTGGACGACACTGGAAAAATGGAATTGGTTTGGTTTAGGGGTCATAAATGGATTCGAGAAAATTTAAAGTTGAACGTTCCGTATGTCATTTTCGGAAAAACCAATTGGTTTAATGGCACGCATTCCATGCCGCATCCAGAAATGGAACTGCTGTCCCAGCATGAAAAAAGTTTACGTTCTGCCATGCAACCCATTTATCCTTCTACCGAAAAATTAAGCAGCAGTGGTATTACGAATCGGGTGATCAACACCCTCATGCAAACCCTATTCAAAGAGCTGAATAACACCATAACCGAAAGCTTATCCGAATTCTTACTGAAGACGCTCAAATTAATGCCCAAAAACGAAGCGTTCTTCAATATACATTTTCCTCAGAGTCAGGAAAAATTGACAAGAGCACAGTATCGATTAAAATTTGAGGAATTATTTTACATCCAACTACAATTGCTTCAGAAAAAGCAACTTCACAAATCTAAAATCAAGGGATATCCATTCGAAAGAGTAGGCAATTATTTCAACACCTTTTTTAAAGATCATTTGCCTTTTCAACTTACCGAAGCACAGAAACGAGTGATCAAGGAAATTAGGAATGACCTCGGAAGTAACGCCCAGATGAACCGACTTTTACAAGGGGATGTGGGTTCCGGAAAGACGATTGTAGCGTTTATGTCAATGTTAATAGCCCTTGACAACGATTTTCAAGCCTGTCTAATGGCGCCAACTGAAATTTTGTCAGTCCAACATTACCACAACTTATTTAATTGGTGCAACTTATTGAATATCAGAATAGAGTTATTAACAGGTTCAACCAAAACTTCAAAAAGAAAAGAAATACATGAACAGCTGGAAAATGGGAGCCTTCAGCTATTAATTGGTACTCATGCGCTGCTCGAAGATAAGGTAAAATTTCGAAACCTGGGATTAGCCATTATTGATGAACAACATAGGTTTGGTGTGGCGCAAAGAAGTAGGCTCTGGCACAAAAACACCCACCCACCCCATATCTTGGTAATGACTGCCACCCCAATTCCGAGAACCCTCGCTATGAGCGTATATGGGGATTTGGATATAAGTGTTATCGATGAGCTACCACCGGGAAGAAAAGACATTAAAACAGTGCATCGTTTTGATGCAAACAGACTCAAGGTCTTTCGCTTTATGAAAGACGAAATTGCTAAAGGAAGACAGGTTTATATTGTGTATCCATTAATCAAAGAAAGTGAGGCCATGGACTACAAGGACCTCATGGATGGCTATGCAAGTATTGAAAGGGAATTTCCCAAACCCAATTATCAGATTTCAATTGTACATGGGCAAATGAAAGCTACGGACAAGGACTTTGAAATGGAGCGCTTTGTAAAGGGCGAAACCCAAATCATGGTGGCCACGACCGTAATCGAAGTGGGCGTTAATGTTCCCAATGCATCGGTTATGGTAATTGAAAGTGCCGAGCGCTTCGGACTTTCACAACTGCACCAACTTAGAGGGCGTGTGGGACGAGGGGCCGAGCAAAGCTATTGCATCTTAATGACAAGCCACAAATTGAGTGCCGATGCACGTACCCGCTTGGAAACCATGACGCGAACCAATGATGGCTTCGAAATTAGTGAAGTAGATTTAAAGTTACGTGGACCAGGCGACCTTATGGGAACCCAACAAAGCGGAGTGCTCAATCTTCGGATTGCCGATATTGTTAGAGACAGTGAAATCCTGAAAATAGCCAGGAGTTATGCCATACAGGTAATGAACGAAGATCCTCAGTTAGCCCTTCCCCAAAATGCCCCCATACGAAATACCTATCAACAGCTGGGACGTTATAAGAACATCTGGAATTACATTTCTTAATTCTTAAACTTGGCTGCCCTACAAAAAACAATAAACTAAGTAATTGAAGCGTTTCATAATCAAACCATTACGCATAAGGACATACTACCCTAACCAATACTTTTTTAATTATGATTCCTAATTACTTTAGGTTTCTAGTCCTTGGTCAATTGTTTTTATTGTCACTCCCAAACTACCTGTACTCGCAAGACACTGTAGATGACGGCGGTCATGAACAGTGGGAATTTATCCTAGAAGGTTCTGGAGATGTCTTGCAGCTGGCACTTCCCATTACTGCGCTTTCGGTAACGCTCATTGAAAAGGATTATCAAGGAACCAAACAGTTTGCTTATTCCTATGGTAGTGCTATGTTACTTACACATACTTTAAAACACCTCATTCATAAACAGCGCCCCGAAGGTCGGGAGCGGTATGATTCGTTCCCCAGCGGCCATACTGCCTCAGCATTCTCCGGGGCGTCATTTATACAAAAGCGATATGGATGGAAATATGCCTGGCCTGCCTACATTTTAGCCACAGTCGTAGGCGTTAGCCGAATGGAAGGTCCAGATGGGTATCACGATATTTGGGATGTCATCGCAGGTGCAAGCGTTGGGGTGGGAACCACTTATCTATTCACCAATTCGTATAACGATCAACCATTCGATATAGGTTTTGCTTCTGGCAATAACAATTACTTGCTAACCATCAGATATCATTTTTAGTAATAAAAAAGGCCCCATTTCAGGGGCCTTCCTCAAAAACCAACAACTAATTTATATCCTCACCGTTCTTCAACTTCTCGATATTAGCCGCCACACGGCCTTTACTGCCAGGGTTGGGCGCATTGGCATGCGCTTTTTCCAAGTGTTTTAAGGCTGTTTTATAATCGCCCTGGGCGGAATAAGCCCTAGCCATGCCATAATGTACTGGCCAAGTATCCTTGTTCTTCTTGGCGTTATACTTAAATATCTCCATGGCCTTATCCTTCTCACCCAAACCAATAAGTTGTCTTCCATATTGATGAACCTCGAATACTGTCCCCATATCCAAATTATCGTCCAAGAGCTGCTCGGCTTCTGCTTCTTTTCCCATTTTAGCAAGGATTGCAGATTTAATCTGAAGGTTGGCAAATGTCTTCTGACTGAAAAACTGGCCTGCAATGGCATTGTCGATCCAACCTAAAGCCTCATTCAGGTCGCCGCCATTATTCAAAGAATAATTAGCAGCCTGTTCCCAAGTCTGTCTGTTAAACCCGGGCTGATCCCGCATGCTATTTCTTATATCGGCCAACACAATTTCTGTTACAGGGACTTCAATCTTGAAGGGAAAGGACTTTTTCTCCCACTTTAGAGCGGCGACCGCACTGGTTGGCGTTACTTCAATGAAATCGAAGGTTAGCATTTCGGTGTGATGTATGTCTTCAGCATTGATGTTCGCCGTAAGGGCATCTTCAGAAGGGTCGTAAAAAAAACTTCCCCATGAGGTCGAATTATTCGAAAGAATAAGCTTGGCCTTATTGCCTTCGTTCACTTCTAGATGAAACCCATAGGTCCCCGCTTTAACGGGCTTGCCTTCAATTTTCATATCATGGGATAAGGTAATGGTGGTATTTTCATTGGCCCCGGCTCGCCATGGCGCCGCAGTGGAAGTTCCAAAACCTAGATTATTTAGGCCATAAGGCACGAGTTTTCCCCATATTTCACGATCATTAACGCTGGGACGTGAATAGGTGATTTCAATCGTGGAAGTCCCAACCGTTTGGGAAACGGTTGCCATTTGACTACCTCGAGGAGCATTGATTTGGGAATGGGCTGCGAAGGTGGTAATTAGAAAAAGAACGACTAAAGTAACCACCCTGGTGTAAACGTTTGACATAATTTAATGGATTTGATTGTTTCCCTTAAAAGTACAGTCGACTGTCACCCCAGAATGTTACGGGTTCGTTAAATGGAAAAGATCGATGTTAATTAACTATTCCTTAAGAAGTTCCGCTAAAAAGCCTTCGAATTCCTTAGTAAACTCTTTATACTTCTCTCCCGTCGCCTTTCCATTAAAGCCGGTATGGATTTTTCGAACCTCTCCTTGCTTATCAATAAAAATGGTTGTTGGATAACTCAATACATGATTTAGCATGGGTAGTTTTTCGTTGGCCTTTTGTTTACTACTGGTTCCGTATTGCGCCAATAAAATGGGATAAGGCACACCTACCGAGGTTTTTAAACGCTCTATGGCCTTCACGGCTTTCTCTTTCGTGGGTGCATATTCGAATGCCAAGGAAACAAATTCAAGATCCGACGATGGGTGCTCCTTTAGGTATTGGGTATAATACTGAGTCTCTTCCAAACAGTTTGGGCACCAAGTACCCATGATCTGAACCACCACAACCTTGTTCTGAAAGCGCGCATCTGAAAGGGATATTATTTGACCTTCCGCATTGGGAAAAGAGAAATTAAATCGGTCGAAACCTTCCTTTAAATAGGTAAGGGAATTTTCATCCGGGAGTTCATAGTTTTCATTACGCCTGCCCATGAAGGGTTCTTTCCAATGATTCCCACTATAAAAATTTCCGTATAGTACACTATCCTTAACTTCAGCTTCGAAAAGAAAAGCATGTGCCCCATCGAAAGTAGAAAGCCTAAGAATATCACCATCGACAACACCTTCTAAATACCGGTAATCTCCTGTTGTGGTTCGAATGGTCCCAATAACCTTGTCGCCTTTTTGTTGAAATATTCCCTTGGCGATATAACGATCTTCTTCAGATGCTTCGCTAAACACCATTTCCCAATTTCCTGAGACATTTTGGGTCGCACCCTCTCGAACCAAAAAACGAGGCTCTTCTGAATGCACCATGGTAAAGGGAACCACCCTATCTAAACTAGGCTTAATAAAACTCCCTTCGATCTTATCGGCAGTATAAACCCCCTTAAAGACACCTTCAAAAACGGGATGCATGACTGTAATGGAATCTCCATGGTAGGCAATATCGATAACGTCAATGCGCTCGTCGGCATTCTTAATGATCCAATGCTCACTTTCTACCCATGTAACTTGAAATGGAAGTTCTTTTCCATCCTGAATTTCCAAAGCTACTCGCCATTCCCCCAATTTTGGTTTTTCATTGGATTCTTGGCAAGACACTAAAATCAGGAACAGCAGTGATACGAAGAGGTGATTGTATTTCATGGAAAAATAGTCGTTTAGGCTTTTCAAACATAACAAAAAGGGCGCTACAAATAGCGCCCTTTTACAGTATGTTATGGGTATCTTAGTTTTCTTTCTCTTCCTTATACATTTCGTTAAGGGTCGCTTTCTGGCGCTCGTAGGTCGCTTTTCCAGCTTCGATAGAGCTTTCTAGGTTCTTTAAACGTTCCTCGGCAGCTGCAATTTTAATGCGCTTGGCAGCAGCTTCTTCGTCGGTAATGTCTCCATTGGCAAGCGCTGCGTCAACACGATCTTGCGCTGCTCTAATTCGGGACTTACCTCTGTTTACCATTTCTGCTTTTTTGTTCAGAGCCACTTCTCTTTCAGCCATTTTTTCCTTGGCCTTATTGGCACGATTCATTCCGTACTGCTTGTCGACTTTGATTTCCTTAGCAGCATCAGTACCTTCTTCAACCTTCTTTTCGGCCTTTTCTTTTGCTTCGGCAGCTTCCTTCTTCACCTTTTCAACCTCATTGGTACTGGAAACTTCTTTTTTAATTTCCTTACCTGTCTTATCCCCTTCTTCACGAATCTCACGAAGGTTTTCCATCATTTCGGCCTCCAACTTTTTCTTTTCCTTGTCGGTGGCAGCGTTTTTGATCTTCTTCTTGTATTCCGACTTTACCGCATCGTACTTCTCCTCCATTTCGTTGGCACCGCCTTTGGCTTCGTCTACTTTTTCCTGTCCGTGTTTCTTGATCTTTTCGGCACGGTCCTTGGCATCTTTTTCTGCTTGTTTAGCATCCTTTTTTACTTCAATAGACTTATTCTCAGCGTTTTTCTTAACGTTGTCAACACTCTGTGCTTGTACAGATGCTGTGATCGCAAAAAGGAATAGTCCTGATACTAATATGTACTTTAATTTTTTCATGTGTTCGGTTTTTAAATACTGTCTAGTTCCTGCAGGGCTTCTTCTAATTCTCCTGCTTCTTGTTCAATTTTTTCTGAAATTTCTTCGGCCTCACTTTCGACAGCCTCAATTTGCTCCACTACTTTTTGAGCCTCTTCTTCTTCGGCTTTCGTGTCACGGCAGGAAATAAATCCCACCAGCAATAGTGCTAATAGCAATCTGGTTACAATCTTCATAAATAAGTTGTTTTAGTTAATGGTTTTTAAATGTACAAAATATGAGGCATTATTTGAATGCTACCATCAATATTTTATCTTTGTAGGCTTAAAATTGCACCTCTCATGAAGATTTCATACAACTGGATACAACAGTTCATCAATGTGGATTGGGATGCCCAAAAGACAGGCGAACTTCTTACCGATCTTGGATTGGAAATTGAAGGCATAGCGCCTTTTACATCCATTCCCGGAGGCTTGGAAGGAGTCGTTGTAGGAGAGGTTTTGGAATGCATGCAGCACCCCAATGCCGATCGGCTTAAATTAACCAAAGTGGATCTTGGTAACGGTGAAGCGGTTCAGATTGTTTGTGGAGCACCCAATGTGGCAGCAGGACAGAAAGTTCCTGTAGCGACGGTAGGTACTACTTTATATGATGGCGAGGGAAAACCTTGGCAGATAAAAAAGGGGAAAATCCGAGGAGAAGTAAGCATGGGGATGATCTGTGCCGAGGATGAACTGGGATTGGGGCAAAGCCATGACGGAATTATGATCCTAGATGAGGACTTGGTTTCCGGAACGCCTGCTTCCGAAGTGTTCGATATCGAAAATGACCATGTATTCGAAATTGGTCTTACCCCCAATCGTGCCGATGCGATGAGCCACTGGGGAGTCGCTCGTGATTTACGAGCAGGTTTACTACAAAACGAGGTGTCATTAGAACTAATCACTCCTTCTACCAGTAGTTTTAAAATTGAAAACCGTACCCTTAAGATGGATGTTTCAGTGGCCGATAATGAGTTAGCTCCCCGTTATTGCGGTGTCACCATTAGCGGTCTGAAAGTAGAAGAATCACCTAACTGGCTACAAAATAGACTGAAAGCTATTGGGCTTGCACCCATAAATAATGTTGTAGACATCACCAATTATGTTTTGCACGAACTAGGACAACCGCTGCACGCTTTCGATGCCGTAAAGATCGCGCAGAACAAAGTAGAGGTTAAAACATTACCAGCAGGCACCAAGTTCGTTACCTTGGACGGTGTTGAAAGAGAACTGCACGCTGAAGACCTCATGATCTGTGATGGTGAAAAGCCCATGTGTATCGCGGGTGTTTTTGGGGGTGAGCATAGTGGTGTTACGGAAAGCACAACCAGTATATTTTTAGAAAGCGCCTATTTTAACCCAATCAGTGTTCGTAAAACGGCAAAACGTCACGGACTTAACACGGATGCTTCCTTTAGGTTCGAACGGGGTATAGACCCCAATATAACGGAATATGCTCTAATGAGGGCAGCTATTCTTTTATGCGAAATTGCCGGTGGTGAAATCACAAGTGATATTGTTGACATTTATCCTAAAAAAATTGAAGATCATCAGGTGTTCTTAAATTTTGAGAATGCTACCAAACTCATAGGACAGGAAATTCCAAGGGAAACCATCAAGGAAATACTTACCTCTTTGGATATTAAAATTGAGAATGTCACCGAAACGGGTATAGGAATGACCATTCCGGCTTACCGTAATGACGTTACCCGTGAAGCCGATGTTATTGAAGAGATCTTGCGTGTATTTGGTTACAACAACATAGACTTTACTGTTAAACTCAATGCATCTATCGCTTCCTCTAAGATTATAGAAGATCATGAGATTCAAAACCGTGTGGGCGACCAGTTGGCATCCTTAGGTTTTCATGAGATGCTCTGTAACTCCCTTACCAATGCCAATTATACAAACTTGGTAGATGGTCTTAAGGAAGAATACAATGTTCCTATGCTCAATCCTTTGAGCCAGGACCTGGAAGTTATGCGCCAAACCCTATTGTTTGGAGCATTGGAGGCGGTAGCCTACAATAATAACAGAAAAACTTCGATTGTAAAGCTTTTCGAATTTGGGAAGACATATCACAATTACCCAAGCGGGCGAGAAGAGAAGAAACATCTTTCCTTGGTAATTAGTGGAAACCGTGAAGAGGATTCGTGGGCAGTGCCAAGTAAAAAATCTGATTTCTTCTACGGAAAGGGTGTGGTAAATGCTATTCTGGATCGATTGGGCATTCATGGTTATTCTGAAAAAGGACTAAAAAACGACGCCTTCTCCGAAGGTATTAAAATCACCAAAGGGAAAAAGGATTTGGTAGAATTCGGGGTTATTTCCAAAAAAGTCACAAAACATTTCGGCATTGGAGAAACCGTACTATATGCAGATTTTAATTGGGATTCGATTCTCGAAGAGATCCCAACTGGAAATTTCTTGGTTCGACCCATTCCGAAATTCCCGAAGGTAAAGCGCGATTTTGCACTTCTTTTGGATAACGAAATTACTTTCGATGCGCTAAAAACAGCCGCACTTCAAACCGAAAAACAGCTTTTGAAGGAGGTTTCACTTTTCGATGTTTACACAGGCAAAAACCTTCCCAAGGGTAAAAAGAGTTATGCCCTAAGCTTTACATTGCTTGACGAACGCAAAACCCTTACCGATAAACAGATCGACAAGATCATGGGGAAACTGCAACAGCGATTTGAAAAAGATTTCGGAGCACAGCTTCGTTAGACCTGGTATTGTTAAAATGTTGGATTACTATAACATAGTGCGTATTTTTATGTAAAAATTGCGCTATGTTTCAAAAAGTAGATATCCAACACAAACTTGAAAAAGAACGCAACCGCCATACCACATCACAAAAGCTATTAGAGGAAGTAAAAACTATTTTCCTGGAAAACGATCAAGATCGTGATTCGATACGGGAAAATCTTACTACCCCCTCTTCCCAGAATGAAAATGATTTTAATATCGATTTATTGGATGCTGATAAGATTTTTCATCTAGCAGATATTAAAAATCTATGTGTAGATTACCGTCTACGATTTTTAGGATCACATTTTTTTAAGGGAGCGTTTCCAGAAGAAGCCATCTCGAAAATTAGGCATATGGAGCGCGACCATGGCATTTCATTGAAAGGATTGAAAATTGTGGCTCCAGCAAAGCTTCTAAAACTGGAAAATGCAGACGACCCCTTGCTCTTCGCGCCTATTGGAAATGATTACTTCTATTTAATCCATAAATGGGGGAATGACCTGCACCCATTGCGCCGATGGCTGATGTGGCCCTATAAAACCTTTGGAAACCTAGTATTCACGATTTTTTTGATAAGCATAGCCCTTACTGCCATAACTCCGATGCAAGCCTTCACCAAAGGTGTAGTAACCAATACTGAATACCTGCTCATGTTCCTGTTTATGTTCAAGGCAGTGGGTGGAACCGTCTTGTTTATAGGTTTCGCAAAAGGAAAGAATTTTAATACGGCGATATGGGATAGCCGGTATTACAATGGATAATTAAACCGTTACTCCGTACATTTTTTCGCGAAGTTCCTTAATCTTCTTATCGTTCATGTACTCATCGAAAGTAGTATAACGGTCGATTACTCCATTTGGGGTAAGCTCGATTACTCTATTACCCACGGTTTGAGCAAACTCATGATCATGAGTGGTTAATAAGACAGTTCCTTTGAAATTCATGAGCGAATTGTTGAAGGCTGTAATGGATTCCAGATCCAAGTGGTTGGTGGGTTCGTCCAGCATTACCACATTGGCCCTCATCATCATCATGCGGCTCAACATGCAACGCACTTTCTCTCCTCCAGACAATACATTCGATTGTTTTAGGGCCTCATCCCCACTAAATAGCATTTTACCCAAGAAACCGCGTAAATACACTTCTTCTTTCTCCTCCTCTGTCTTCGCCCACTGGCGCAACCAGTCTACCAAGCTCATCTCATTGTTGAAGAATTCACTATTGTCAAGAGGCAAGTAACTCTGGTTCGTAGTCACTCCCCACTGAAATTCCCCAGCATCTGCTTTCACATTTCCATTGATAATCTGATAAAAAGCCGTAGTTGCTCTCGAATCCCTGGAAAAAACCACCACTTTATCTCCTTTGGCCAGATTTACGTCCACATTACGGAACAAGGTATCTCCTTCCAAACTTGCCGTCAAGCCTTCAATATTCAAAATCTGATCCCCAGCTTCGCGCTCCCTTTCAAAAATAATGGCGGGATAACGCCTACTGGAAGGTTTAATGTCTCCAATATTCAGTTTCTCCAACATCTTCTTTCTACTGGTAGCTTGCTTGGATTTTGCCACGTTGGCCGAGAATCGTCTAATAAACTCCTCCAGTTCTTTCTTTTTCTCTTCGGCCTTTTTATTCTGCTGTGCTCGTTGTCTGGCAGCCAATTGACTACTCTCATACCAGAACGTATAGTTTCCACTGTAGTGGTTAATCTTTCCAAAATCGATATCACTAATATGGGTACAGACCGCATCCAAGAAGTGACGGTCGTGAGAGACTACAATAACACAGTTATCATAGTTAGCCAGAAAGGTCTCCAACCATGAAATGGTTTCATAGTCCAAATCGTTAGTGGGCTCATCCATAATAAGAACATCTGGATTTCCGAAAAGCGCCTGGGCCAACAATACCCGTACTTTCTGCTTTCCGTCCAGATCGCCCATCATCGCGTAATGCAAATCCTCTTTAATCCCCAAATTAGATAACATAGCGGCAGCATCACTATCGGCATTCCATCCATCCATTTCCTCGAATTGCACCTGGAGTTCCCCAATCTTCTCTGCATTCTCATCAGAATAATCTGCATAAAGTGCATCGATTTGTGATTTTATGGCGAATAAATCTTTGTTTCCGCGCACGACCGTTTCCAATACTGGATACTCGTCGTAAGCGTTGTGCTCCTGTTCCAATACAGACATCCGTTTCCCAGGTTCTAAATGAACATGGCCAGAAGTTGCGTCCTGTTTACCTGCAATGATCTTGAGGAACGTCGATTTTCCCGCTCCATTGGCACCAATGATACCATAGCAATTACCCTGTACGAACTGAGTATTAACCTCATCGAACAAAACACGTTTCCCGAACTGAACCGACAAATTAGATACTGAAAGCATTGGATTTCCCGTTTTTAAATTTTGCGCAAAATTAGCTAAATAAGCCCGATTGAGGAAACGAATGCCTCTCGAAGTTATCGGTTTTTGAAAAAATCTTTTAACTAGTAATTAACAGCAAACACAGATGAAGACGATTATTTTTGCTTTCAGAATCGAAAATACTTTGCATCTGATTAGAAAAATACTACTGCTCCCCCTGATCGCCCTGTGCACCTTTTCTTGTAAGCAAAACCCGTCCAACGCTTGTGGGACGGCATGGATTGGTGGTGAAATCGTTAATCCCAAGAAGGATTTCGTGATCATCGGCAAGAGCCGCAAGATTATTGACACAGTTCGATTGGATGAGAATAACTTCTTTTTATATAAACTGGAGCATGTAGATCCGGGCATCTATTTTATTAGCCATTACGAATACCAAGCTGTATATGTTGAGCCCAACGATAGTCTAATGCTGCGCGTTAACACCTTGGAATTTGACGAATCTCTATCCTTTACTGGAAAAGGATCGCATCGAAACAATTTCCTAATGGATTTATTTCTTCTGAATGAAGAAGTGGATGAGCTTTTACCCTCCTATTATATATTGTCTCCAGAAGAATTCGAAAGTAAATTGGATTCTATAAAAGGAGAACGCATGAAGTTGTTTGAAGAATATTCCAGTTCGAAACCAACTTCAAAAGGCTTTGATGAAGTGGCCGAAGCGGGTATTAATTATGGACTATTTGCCAAAAAGGAACTCTATCTTTCGACCAATGCCCGAAAGAAAATTTATAATGAAAGCATCGACATTCCAGAAAGCTTTTTGAACTACCGTAAAAATATAGATTACGGGAATGAACATCTTCGGAGTTATTATCCCTATTATCGCTTCTTGAGTTTTCATCTGGACAACCTCGCTTATGAATTATATGAGGAAAAAGGGAATTACAACAGAAACGGATTTCTCCACAACTATCATAAGAATATACTCATCGATAGCCTCATCACTAACGATTCCCTTCGCAATAGTTTACTTAGAACCAATGCGCATCGCTATTTCGTAAGTGCAGAGGATGAAAGCAATGAGCGAATCATCCTGGAGCAATTCAATAGGTTTAGTTCCCATGAAGCGGATAAAAAAGAAATTGCCGAACTGGCCGAAGCCACCATGAAGCTTACGCCCGGACACACCATTCCGAATCTCATGCTGCTCACGACCGATAATACGGTAAAAGACCTGCATAGCACACTTACAAAACCCACTGTGATCTATTTTTGGTCCAACCAGTTTATCAAGCACTACCGCAATATTCACAATAGGGCTGGAGAATTGGAAGCCAAGTACCCAGAATTCAATTTCATTGGCATCAACATAGACACACACTTTAAAAAGTGGTTGAAAACTGTAAAGTCCTCAGGCTACAGCGATATTACTGAATATCAATTCGAGAATTTCGATAACGCGGAAATGAAATTGGTCATCAATTCGGTGAACAAAGCCATGATTGTGGATACCCGTGGAAAGATTCTGGATGGCAATGCCAATATATTCGAAACTTCCATCGAAAACCAGTTATTGAGCTACCTCAATAAATAATAAAAGTCCCAACTTCGTGGGACTTTACCATGCTTTAATTATCTCTTAGTTTCCTTTGCGATAATCGGCCAAGAATTTTTCCAACCCAATATCGGTTAAAGGATGCTTCAATAATCCTTCGATAGAAGAAAGTGGGCCTGTCATTACATCGGCACCAATTTTGGCGCAATCTATCACATGCATAGTATGTCGAACAGAAGCTGCCAAAATCTCGGTTCCGAATCCGTAGTTATCGTAAATATGTCGGATTTCAGCAATTAAATTAAGACCGTCGGTAGAAATATCATCCAAGCGACCAATAAATGGGGAAACATAAGTGGCTCCGGCTTTCGCAGCCAAAATGGCCTGTCCTGGAGAGAATACCAAGGTAACATTGGTCTTTATTCCTTTATCACTAAAGTATTTGCAAGCCTGTACACCCGCTTTGATCATCGGTAATTTAATCACGATCTGATCGTGTAAGGCAGCCAATTCTTCACCTTCTTTGACCATCCCATCAAAATCGGTCGAAATCACCTCAGCAGAAACATCGCCATCCACTATATTGCAGATATCCACATAATGCTTTAAGATATTATCACGCCCCGTGATGCCTTCTTTTGCCATGAGGGAAGGGTTGGTGGTTACACCGTCCAATACCCCTAGGTTTTGGGCTTCACGAATTTGATCTAAATTTGCTGTATCGATGAAGAATTTCATAGTATCCGATTTTAGTTTTGATGTGGCAAAAATACGCAACTAAATAGCCTTCGGAAACGATTCCCTTCAAAATTTATAACATAAAAATGTTAATAAGGCTTACTTGAGCTTGTAGTGGTTCATCAGCATGCGCTCATAGACCTTGTCTGGTAAAATCCGTTTGAGGACAATTGAAAATTTCTGAAGAAAAGCCCCGACTTTATAGTGAATCTTCGGGGTTGGAGTTTCAATAATACGATATACTTTTTGAGCCATGATATTGGGATCACTTCCTCCGTCCACATGTTCATTCATCATAGCCAATGTATCTCCATAGGCCTTCTCATAAGGAGAGCCTTCAATCACGGGTGCGTGATATCTTCCTTGTGCAATATTCGTAGCAAAATCGCCTGGAGCCACATTGGTCATCTGAATTCCAAATTGTTTGGTTTCCATCCTGTAAGCCTCGGTAATCAATTCCAAAGCCCCTTTGGTTGCACTGTAGATTCCGCGATAGGGCAAGCCCATATAACCTGCAATGGAAGTAATGTTCAGAATATGGCCCTTCCCCTGCTCCCGCATGGCAGGTATCACCGCTTTTATTACTGAAAGGGGACCGTAAAAGTTGGTTTCGAAGGCATTCCTTATCTCTTCCGTAGGAGTTTCTTCTATAGGACCCGTAATCCCTACTCCAGCATTGTTCACCAGAACATCCAATCTGCCTTCTTGTTCGAGGATGCTATGAACAGCTTCAACAATGGTTTCTTCCTTGGTAACATCCAATGCCAATAACTTAAATGGAACAGCATCTACATATTTTGAAGGATTACGGCTGGTTCCATAGACTGTGAATCCCTTTTCGTGGAGGTATTCCCCTATTGCTTTTCCAATGCCGGAAGATCCTCCGGTAATCAATACAACTTTTGGCATAAACGTTAATGTGGGGACAAAGATGGCGATGAGAAATTAGTATTCCAAATCGAAGTGGTTTTTAGTTCGATTAGGGCCATAAAAAAATGGCAAGCTACCTACATCACACCGCTACGACCGAATACCCTTGCTGCGTTCCCACCCTGGGGGATTCAACGGGAGCTGGTTGTGTAGGACTTGCCGGTGCAAATATACGCCCATTTTAAAGTTCCTACAAGCATTTTTCTATCAATTATTTATAGGCTATCTTGCCCA
>JAHQVM010000030.1 GCA_019634365.1 Flavobacteriaceae bacterium
CTTCCTACTATATCAAGGCCTTGGAAAAGAAAAACGTGGTTTAGTTAAACAAGTCCTTGATTTGTTGCCAAAGAGAACGTTGTTGCCCCAATTCTTCTTCAAAGGATTGCAAGTCTGCTCCACGGATTTTTGCAAAAAGTTTAGCTCTTACCAAATATACTGCTGGTACAAGTACCATCATCATTGGTATGATGTAATAAATTTCAATTTCATCCACAGAGGTATTTTGGCTTATGATGTTCCACAATTGGAATGTGTACATGGCAATAGGAACCAAAATAATCCAATGCCACCAGTGTTTACAAGTAAAGAACCAAATCAAGAAAAGAAGTAACGGAACAATTTTGGAAGTCAGATACCAAGTGTAATTGAACCACGAGCCATAATTGGTTTTAAGGCTAAAAAAAGAAGTTTCCCAGATCGGTTGATCTGGGAAATTCTTATAAAGATAAAATAATAGTGGTGTTAATGCTATAATTAGAACAATCCACCCACCTTTTCTAAGTGAATATTTATTATCCTGCTTGGGTTGGTGGTCCAACTTTTGTTGCGTCGACTTGTTGCTCATTTTCGATGTTTTCCGGTGTACAGGAAACAAATAAGAAGGCTCCTAAAATTGCAACGAGAAAAAGGTAGTTTTTGAGTTTCATAATACTAGTTTTTTGTGAGGTTTATATTACAAACCTATCACGAAAAAAAACAAGTATATCAAAAAGCTTCACCGTATTTTGTATAGTTTGGCCTATGCCAAAGTAGTCCCTGTCTAATGATCCTCGTTTTGGGGAGACGGACATTAAAAAGTAGGCGATTTTCTTATATGTAAGCGTTGCAGTTCTAGTTCACCGGCACAATGTTTACTGTTCTACTTCCGTTTTTGTTTTTGGTTAGTTCTATGGTTGTTGTCTCCCGTGGCAACAACGCTTCGATCCTTTCGGGCCACTCCACAAAACTCCAATGCCCAGATTCGAAATAATCTTCTATTCCAATATCCAAAGCTTCTTCTTCATCTTCCAACCGGTAAAAATCGAAATGATATAACTTATCCTCGTCGAGGAGATATTCGTTTACTATAGAAAAGGTGGGACTGCTAATGGTATCCTGGACCCCCAACTTCTTGGCGAGTTCCTTGATCAAAGTGGTTTTGCCCACTCCCATTTCCCCATAGAATAATAGGGTTTTGGTGGGGGCATTACTTAAAACCATTCCAGCAATTTCTGGTAATTCTTGTAATGTATAAGTTCTTTTCATGATCGTAGGGCCATAACAAATATAAAAATATTTCCGACTATCAACCCAAAATGACGATTAAATGTATGAAAATCAGTATTATCCTACAAATATCCTACTTTGGAGTCAATACTGCGAAGGGGATAATCATCTCTTCCAAGGAAACACCCCCATGTTGGTAGGTATTTCTGTAATAACTTACATAATGGTTGTAATTATTGGGGTAGGCAAAGAAAAGATCGCCTTTGGCAAAGATGAACGAACTGCTCATATTAATACTGGGCAGGTGTATTTTGCTGGGATCCTTGGCCGCCAACACATCGCGATCCTCATAGGTTAAACTCTTTCCGGTTTTATACCGAAGGTTTAAACTGGTATTCTTGTCACCTATCACTTTGGAAGGGTTCTTCACATTAATAGTACCATGATCGGTAGTAATGATCAACTGGAAGCCCAGTTGTGCAGCTTGTTGCAGAATTTCCATCAAAGGGGAGTTCTTGAACCAGCTTTCGGTCAAGGAACGGTAAGACTTATCGGTAGAAGCCAATTCCTTGATCACTTCCATTTCCGTCTTGGCATGCGAAAGCATATCCACGAAATTGTAGACGATCACAGTTAGGTCTTCGTTCTTATGGCTTTTGAAGTTTTCAGAAAGTTTCCTACCCTGTTTTAAGCTGGAAATCTTGTGGTAGCTCCAATTCAGGTTTAATCCCAATCGCTTTAATTGGGCACCCATAAATTCCTTCTCATACATATTCTTACCGCCTTCATCGGTATCGTTCAACCACCAGTTGGGATGCAACTTCTGCATATCGCTGGGCATTAATCCCGAAAAGATGGCATTCCGGGCGTATTGGGTTGCAGTAGGCAGGATACTGTAGAAAAGATCCTCGTCTTGCTTCTTATATATATTGGTAAGGTAAGGTTCGAAGGCCTTCCATTGATCGTACCTCAGGTTGTCCACCACGACCATCAAGGTTTGTTTGTTGGCCAATTGCGGCACTACTTTTTCCTTGAACAGCGTATGCGACATCACAGGGGCATCGTCACTGTGGCCAAACCAGTCGGGGTAATTCTTGTCGATGAACTTGCAAAACTGCGTATTGGCTTCCACTTTCTGGGATTCCAGGATTTCGAACATTCCGGTATCCTCGATGTCCTCCAGCTCTAACTCCCAGTACACCAACTTCTGGTACAACTCGGCCCATCCCTCATGCGAATTGATCATGGACATATCCATGGCGATCTTTCGGAATTCCTGCTGATAGTTGGAAGTGGTCTTTTCTGAAACCAATCGGGAATGGTCCAAATTCTTTTTCAGGCTCAACAATATCTGATTAGGATTCACAGGCTTGATAAGGTAATCCGCAATTTTGGAGCCAATGGCTTCCTCCATGATGTATTCCTCTTCACTTTTGGTGATCATCACTACGGGAAGGGAGGCTTGTTGTTCCTTTATTTCGGCGAGGGTTTCCAACCCAGTAAGTCCGGGCATGTTTTCGTCCAGGAATACGATGTCGAAATTCTCCTGTCCAATTTCCTGAAGCGCCTCCGTACCACTTTGTGCTGTGGTCACTTTATAGTTGCGTCCTTCGAGAAACAGGATATGGGGTTTCAATAGGTCTATTTCATCGTCTACCCAAAGTACTTTTATCTCGCTCATATATGTATATTTGTTTTGAAATTAAGATTGGTAAGCTGCAAGTGGCAGTGATACTATAACATCAAAAATACTTCCATAGTATTTTATAGTGTCGTTACACATTATTAATTAAAAGTTAAAGTTTGAAATCCAACCCAAAGCTCAAGATTGTTAACGACCCTATCTACGGTTTTATTACCATTCCCAGTCCGCTGGTTTTCGATTTGATAGAGCATCCCTACTTTCAACGCTTACGGCGAATTACCCAAATGGGTATGTCCTATCTCGTATATCCCGGGGCACAGCACACGCGTTTTCACCATGCCTTGGGTGCTATGTTCTTGATGCGCCGTGCCGTTTTGGTATTGCGTACCAAGGAAATTGAGATATCCTTGGCAGAGGAGGAAGCACTTTATGTAGCCATTTTGCTTCACGACATTGGACATGGTCCTTTTTCGCACGCCATGGAACATAGTATTGTAGACAGTGTGAGTCATGAGGAGATTTCCCTGCTGTTTATGAATGAACTCAACCGGCAGTTCGATGGGAAATTGGATCTGGCCATTACCATATTCAAAAACGAATACCCACGAAAATTTTTACATCAGTTAATTTCGAGTCAGTTGGATATGGATCGGCTCGATTACCTCCGCAGGGACAGTTTTTATACGGGGGTGAGCGAGGGAAATGTAAATTCACAACGGCTCATCACTATGTTGAATGTTAAGGACGATGCCCTGGTGGTAGAGGAGAAGGGGATTTATTCGGTAGAAAAATTCATCATTGCCCGCCGCCTTATGTATTGGCAGGTATACCTCCATAAAACCAGCCTCGTGGCAGAGCAGCTGTTGTTGCATGTGCTAAAACGCGCTAAGGAATTGGTGCAGCAGGGATATGAGTTGCCGGCAAGTCGTGCTTTATCTTTTTTTCTGAAGGAGAACATCAAGCTGGAAGATTTCACCAACGAGGTGTTGGATACCTTCTCGCAATTGGACGATTACGATATCATTTCGGCCATGAAGAGCTGGCGTCATTCCGAAGATTTTGTGCTTTCGGAACTTTCGGATATGCTTTTGTACCGAAAGTTGTTACGTATCAAGTTGAAGAATAAACCCATTTCCGAAGCGAAAGTTGCCGAAAAACTGAATGCGGTGATGGAACAACACAACCTTTCCCAACATGAAGCATCTTATTTTGTGTTCCAAGGGAGCATTAGCAATCAGGCCTACAGCATGGATAAGGACACCATAAACCTTATCCGAAAGAACGGAAAGGTGGTCGACGTGGCCAAGGCGAGCGATCAGCTCAACATCGAAGCCTTATCCAAACGGGTGGTAAAATATTATATCTGCTATCCTAAAAGGGATTAGTATTGCTTTTTTTATATTTGCAACACTCAAAATCGAAAATGAAGTTTACAGCCAATCAAATAGCGGGAATACTCGAAGGTGAAGTAGAAGGAAATGAAACAGTAGAAGTTTCGAAATTGGCTAAAATTGAAGAAGGAACTCAAGGAAGCCTAACTTTTCTGGCGAATCCCAAATACAAGTCGTACATCTATACCACAGATGCCTCCATTACGATAGTGGATAAGGATTTCGTGGCAGAAAATCCCATTAAAACTACCCTTATTCGCGTAGATGATGCCTACAAGGCCTTTTCGCAATTATTGGAGTACTACAATCAGGTAAAAATGAACAAAACAGGTATTGAACAGCCTGCGTTCATTGCCGAGTCTGCGTCTTATGGCGAAAATATCTATGTAGGGGCCTTTAGTTATTTGGGCGAAAATGTGGCTATCGGGAAAAACGCTAAGATTTATCCCAATGTATATATAGGTGATAATGTTACCATTGGTGATAACGTTGTGGTCTTTGCCGGTTCCAAGATTTATTCGGAAACAGTGATTGGCGATAACTGTGTCATTCATAGTGGTGCCATTATTGGAGCCGATGGCTTTGGATTCGCTCCCAACGAAAAAGGGGAGTTCCAAAAAGTACCCCAGACCGGAAATGTGATCATTGAAGATTATGTGGATGTGGGTGCCGGAACCACCATCGATAGAGCGACCCTTGGTTCAACAGTGATCCGTACCGGAGTAAAACTGGATAATCAGATACAGATTGCCCATAATGTAGAAATTGGAAGAAATACCGCCATTGCGGCCCAAACGGGCATAGCAGGCTCCACCAAAATTGGAGAAAACTGCCTCATTGGTGGGCAAGTAGGTATTGTAGGGCATATCACCATAGGAAACAATGTGCGCATTCAGGCACAAAGCGGAATAGGAAGAAATGTGAGGGACAATGAAGTTCTGCAAGGATCGCCTGCCCTTAACTACGGAGACTACAATAAAAGCTACGTTCACTTCAAAAACCTACCAAAACTGGTAAATCGACTAAACAACCTAGAAAAAAATAATGGAGACGACTAACTGCGTGGCAATGCAACGCACGATCGAAAAAGAAGTTTCACTCACAGGAGTGGGACTACATACAGGAAAAGAGGTGACCATTACCTTTAAACCTGCCCCCGAAAATTATGGATATGCCTTTGTTCGGGTAGATTTGGAAGGAAATCCCGTTATCGAGGCAGATGCTAATTATGTGGTGAATACCCAACGCGGAACCAACTTGGAAAAGCGCGGTGTGAAGATTCAGACCTCAGAGCACGTATTGGCTGCTTTGGTTGGAATGGAAGTAGATAACTGTATGATCGAGCTGAATGCTTCGGAACCTCCTATTATGGATGGGTCTTCAAAGTTCTTCGTAGAAGCTATCGAAAAAGCTGGGATCGTGAAGCAGGAAGCGCCTAGGGAGGAATATGTGGTAAATGAGGTGATATCCTATACCGATGAAGAAACGGGCAGTGAGATTACCATTATCCCGTCCGATGAATATCAGGTAACCACCATGGTAGACTTCGGAACCAAAGTGTTGGGCACCCAAAATGCTTCGCTAAAGCGCCTTTCCGATTTTAAAGATGAAATCGCAGATTCAAGAACCTTCAGTTTCTTGCATGAATTGGAAATGCTTTTGGAGCATGGCCTAATAAAAGGTGGCGATTTGAATAATGCCATCGTTTATGTGGATAAGGAATTGAGCGATGAAACCATGGAGCGTTTGCGCCATGCGTTTAAAAAAGATAAAATATCGGTAAAGCCCAATGGTATTCTCGATAACCTAACCTTGCACCATCCCAATGAGGCAGCTCGACACAAATTGCTCGATGTAATTGGTGATTTGGCTTTGGTAGGAACCCGAATACGAGGAAAAGTGATTGCGAACAAACCTGGGCATTCCATCAATACCCAGTTTGCCAAAAAGCTGTCAAAAATCATTAAGATCGAAAAGCGGAATAAAGTCCCCAAATACGATCTAGCAAAAGAACCTGTGAAGGATGTGAACGCCATCATGGCCATGCTTCCGCATAGACCGCCCTTTTTGTTGGTAGACAAGATTTTGGAATTAAGCGATACCCATGTGGTGGGGCTTAAGAATGTCACCATGAACGAGCCTTATTTCGTAGGGCACTTCCCAGGTGCACCGGTGATGCCAGGAGTACTTATAGTAGAAGCCATGGCACAAACGGGAGGGATTTTGGCATTGAGCACAGTACCCGATCCAGAAAATTAACTTACGTTCTTCATGAAGATCAACAATGTGAAGTTCAAACAACAGGTAAATCCAGGGGATACCCTCGTATTTAAATTAGAATTGATAACACCGATCCGTCGCGGAATCGTGCACATGCAGGGTAATGCGTATGCCAATGATAAGTTGGTGACCGAAGCGGAATTGATGGCACAAATTGTTAAAACCAAAAATGACTAGATGAATCAGCCGTTAGCCTACGTACACCCAGGAGCAAAGATTGCGAAGAATGTAGTAATAGAGCCTTTTACCACCATTCATAATAATGTGGTTATTGGAGAGGGAACCTGGATTGGTTCTAATGTTACCATTATGGAAGGTGCCCGAATTGGTAAGAACTGTAATATATTTCCAGGGGCAGTTATCTCAGCGATCCCGCAGGATTTGAAGTTTCAGGATGAAGAAACAACTGCCGAAATAGGCGACAATACTACCATACGGGAATACGTTACCGTAAACCGCGGGACCGTAGATCGTGGTAAAACTGTGATAGGGAACAATTGTCTAATCATGGCCTATTGCCACATCGCCCACGATTGTATTGTGGGTGACAATTGTATTTTTTCCAATAACAGTACGTTGGCAGGTCATATCACGGTTGGTGATTTTGTGGTATTGGCAGGGATGACTGCGGTACACCAGTTTTGTATGATTGGAAACCATGCCTTCGTTACAGGTGGATCACTCGTGCGTAAGGACGTTCCTCCTTATGTTAAAGCGGCTCGCGAACCCCTTTCCTATGTGGGAATCAATTCCATCGGATTGCGAAGAAGGGGTTATGAAACAGCGAAAATCCAGGAGATCCAGAACATATACAGAATACTGTACCAAAAAAGTTATAATAACACCCAAGCGGCCCAAATTATCGAGGCCGAAATGGAGGCTACCTCAGAAAGGGATGAAATCCTTCAGTTTATAAAGAACTCCAAGCGAGGAATCATGAAAGGATACTTCCAGAATTAATTCAGAATAGTTAGAAACACCAATTTAGAATGGCGAATACATCAGATATTAGAAAAGGACTTTGTATTAAATACAGTAACGATATTTACAAGATTGTGGAATTCTTGCATGTGAAACCGGGAAAAGGACCGGCATTTGTGAGAACGAAACTTAAAAGTGTAACTACAGGAAAAGTGATTGATAATACCTTTTCGGCAGGACATAAGATTGAAGATGTTCGTGTAGAAACCCATAAATTCCAGTATTTGTACAGCGAAGGAGATACCTATCACTTTATGAATACGGAGGATTATTCTCAAATTCAGTTACAGGTAGATACCTTGGATCGCCCGGACCTCATGAAGGAAGGGGAAGTAGTAACCGTTATCATCAACACCGAAGATGGTATGCCGTTATCTGTAGAGATGCCCGCTTCCGTAATTTTAGAGGTTACAGCCACAGAGCCCGGTGTTAAAGGGAATACAGCAACCAATGCTACCAAACCCGCCACGGTGGAAACCGGTGCGAGGATCAATGTTCCGCTCTTTATCAATGAAGGTGATAAGATCAAGGTGGAAACCGAAAAAGGCACCTACCAAGAACGGGTGAAAGAATAAGACAAAAAATGGAGTCCCATCCCAGAAATGTGATGGGATTTTTTATATTTGGTTCCTAATCATTACGAATGAAGTTTTCTACACCACAAACCCTTTCAGGAATTGCCGAAATCATCGGTAGCAAATATGTGGGCGACCGCAGTTTTCCTGTAATGGGCATGAATGAAATTCACGTAGTGGAACCCGGGGATATCGTATTTGTAGATCACCCCAAATATTACGACAAAGCCTTGCAGTCTGCGGCAACCGTGGTACTCATTAACAAGAAAGTAGATTGTCCGGAGGGGAAAGCCCTTCTAATTTCGGACGATCCTTTTCGCGATTTCAATAAACTTACCGATCATTTCAATCCATTCGTGCCCGCTAGGGCCGTGATTGCTGAAAATGCCGAGATTGGAATTCATACCGTCATTCAACCCAATGTATTTATCGGTAACAATGTGAAAATTGGGAATGATTGCCTTATTCATCCCAATGTGATCATTTACGATAATGCGATTATTGGGAACAATGTGACCATCCATGCGGGAACCGTATTGGGAGCCGATGCCTTCTACTATAAAAACCGCCCTGAATATTTCGACAAGTTGAAAAGTGGCGGAAATGTAATCATTGAAGATAATGTGGATATTGGTGCTTTGTGTACGATCGATAATGGTGTAACCGCATCTACGGTTATAGGAGAAGGAACTAAGCTGGATAACCAGGTACATGTTGGGCACGATACCAGAATTGGAAAGCGCTGTCTTATTGCCTCACAGGTTGGAATTGCAGGTTGTGTGGTCATTGAGGATCTGGTGACCATTTGGGGACAAGTGGGTATAACTAGTGGCATTACCATAGGCGCGAAGGCTGTGATTTCTGCACAGAGTGGTGTGAGTAAATCTTTAGAAGGAGGAAAGTCCTATTTTGGGACCCCAGCCGATGAATTCAGAAAAAAATACAAAGAGATAGCGTCCATACGCTTGATCCCAGATATAATTGAAAAATTGGATAATTTAGAATGAGCAAGTCAGCCAAGGAAGTAGTAAGAAACTTCTACCTTTCAAAAGTACTTACCGATAGAAACGTACTTCAAACCTATTTTCACCCCGATGTTGTTTTAATTTGGAATAGTTCCGATGGACTCTCCATCCTCCATTACGATGATTTGGCAGGATTTTTCCTAGAGATCGGTCGTACTTATCAAGACCTAAGGGTAGAGGTAAGTCATCTTTTGGCAGACGGGGAACACGTTACGGTTCGTTATAAATACTACATACGAACTATTGAGAATCCGGATGAAGAATTGGGGATCGCCCATTTTATCTCTATTTGGGAAGTAAAGGATGGAAAATTGTACCGTGGCCATACCGTGAGTCAACCCGTAAGTGTCCATGACGACACCACCGAATCGTACCACAAGGTTAAGGTCTAAATTCTTTTGAAAAAGAGGATAAAGAATTACCTTTGCGCATCGTAAAATTCAACCTTAAAGAAATCACCAATGAGTGTATTAGTAAATAAAGATTCGAAGATTATTGTACAGGGTTTCACAGGAAGTGAAGGAACCTTTCATGCCGGACAAATGATCGAGTATGGAACCAATGTGGTAGGAGGGGTTACTCCAGGTAAAGGTGGGCAAACCCATTTGGACAAGCCTGTTTTCAATACGGTTCAGGAAGCCGTAGAAAAGGTAGGAGCCGATACCACCATTATCTTCGTACCGCCAGCCTTTGCTGCCGATGCTATTATGGAAGCTGCCGATGCTGGGATTAAGGTGATAATTACGATTACAGAAGGAATTCCCGTTGCCGATATGATAAAGGCAGCAGATTATATTAAAGATAGGGATTGCCGTTTGGTAGGACCTAACTGTCCTGGGGTCATTACGCCAGAAGAAGCCAAGGTAGGAATTATGCCAGGTTTTGTTTTCAAAAAAGGGAAAGTAGGGATCGTTTCCAAATCAGGAACACTTACCTACGAAGCAGCGGATCAAGTTGTAAAACAAGGGTTGGGAATCACAACCGCCATCGGAATTGGAGGAGACCCCATTATTGGAACAACCACCAAGGAAGCCGTTGAGTTGTTGATCAACGACCCTGAAACGGAAGCTGTAGTGATGATAGGTGAAATTGGAGGTCAGTTAGAAGCCGATGCAGCCCAATGGTACCAAAACAGTGGAAGCAACAAACCCGTTGTTGGTTTTATAGCGGGTGAAACAGCACCTGCCGGTAGAACGATGGGGCATGCGGGAGCGATTGTTGGAGGAAGTGATGATACGGCCCAAGCCAAAAAGAAGATCATGAGAGAATGTGGCATCCATGTGGTGGATTCTCCAGCAGAGATAGGAAAGAAAGTAGCCCAAGTTTTAAGATAAACTTTAGGTAAATAATAACAAAAACGCCCTGTTCATAGTCACAGGGCTTTTTTATCTTTGGACGATAAGCATTCTATTTTTAAACTAACATCAACCTAAACTATGAAACTATTAGAAGGAAAAACGGCCATTATTACCGGAGGTAGTAGAGGAATTGGAAAAGGGATCGTGGAGACCTTTGCCAAGCAAGGAGCAAATGTAGCCTTCACCTATAACTCTTCTCAGGAAGCCGCAGAAGCGATTGCTGCCGAAGCCAGCAAAGAAGGAGTTACTGTAAAAGCTTATAAAAGTAATGCTGCGAGTTTTGATGAAGCCCAAGAGTTGGCTGCCAAGGTGCTTGAAGACTTTGGGAGCATCGATATCCTAATCAATAATGCAGGGATTACAAAGGACAACCTTTTGATGCGTATTTCTGAAGAAGATTTCGACAAGGTGATCGAAGTGAATCTGAAATCGGTATTCAATATGACCAAAGCGGTACAGCGTACCATGCTGAAGCAACGAAAGGGATCGATCATCAATATGAGTTCTGTGGTGGGTGTGAAAGGAAATGCAGGGCAAACCAATTATGCCGCTTCCAAAGCAGGGATCCTTGGGTTTACCAAATCTGTTGCCTTGGAGCTGGGTTCAAGGGATATTCGCTGCAACGCCATAGCACCTGGATTTATTGAAACTGAAATGACAGGGAAGTTGGATGAAACTGTAGTACAGAGTTGGAGGGAAGCCATTCCATTGAAACGCGGAGGATCCCCCGAAGATATTGCCAATGCCTGTGTTTTCTTGGGAAGCGACCTTTCCGCCTACATTACAGGACAGGTGTTGAATGTGGATGGAGGAATGTTAACCTAAAACAAGAGTCGTGCACCATGGTGCTTAGCGAATGAAATAAAGTCTTGATAGCAGAAACCATACTATACATAGTGATTTCGGTCGTTGTGGCACTGGCTTTAGTGCTGTTCATGTATGGATATAGAACAAAATACACCAAGAAGCTGAGATGGCTTTTTGGTGTTTTGCGTTTCTGTACCCTGCTAAGCCTCTTTTTACTGCTCATAAACCCTAAGTTCAGAAACAATACCTATACCATTGAAAAGCCCAAACTGGCTGTTCTTGTTGACAATTCCTCTTCTGTCACCGAATTAGGGAAGGGGCAGGAGGTAGTAGGGTTGGTAGATCGCTTACAGTCAAATTCAGAATTGAATGATAAATTCGACCTGGGCTTTTATTCCTTTGGCGATCGTATGGATGAACTGGATTCCTTGACCTTTTCAGAAAAGAAAACCCATATTTCGAAAGCGTTGAAAACCAGCCAGGGGATTTTTAAGAACGAATTGGCCCCTACGATTTTAATTACTGATGGCAACCAGACCTTGGGACAGGATTACGAGTTTCTTGGACCATCCTATGATAATAAGATTTTCCCAGTAGTGGTGGGAGATTCGACCGCCTATGTCGACCTAAAAATTGAACAGCTGAATACCAATCGGTATTCCTTCCTTAAGAACCAATTTCCAGTAGAAGCGGTATTGGTGTACAGTGGTGAGAATCCAATAACTTCACGCTTTACCATTAACAGTTCGGGAGCGACTGTATTTTCACAAAACCTTTCCTTTTCGAAAGAAAATAACACCCAAACGGTGAATCTTACCTTGCCAGCAACCCGTGTCGGACTGCAGCGATATTTTGCCCAGCTCGTCCCATTAGAGGAGGAGAAGAATAAGGTAAATAATGGTAAGGCCTTTGCCGTTGAGGTGATCGATCAGTCGACCAATGTTTTGATTGTTAGCGATCTGCTTCATCCCGATATGGGGGCGTTGAAGAAGTCTATTGAAAGCAATGAGCAACGTAAAGTGGCTTTTGCGAAGCCTTCGGAAGCAGTGAGTATGCTCAATGATTATCAATTAATCCTATTGTATCAACCCAACCGAAAGTTTGCTCCAGTATATTCAGAAATTGAAAAACTAAGGAAAAATACGTGGACGTTTACGGGTTCCCAAACCGATTGGAGCTTTCTCAACAATATCCAAGAAAATTTTAGAAAGGACGCCACCGGTACGACAGAAGATGTTCTGGGCCAATTGAACCCCAACTATGGAGCTTTTGCCTTGGATGATATAGGTTTCGCCGATTTTCCACCCTTAACCACCGAGTTTGGGGATTTGTCGGTATTGGTGCCGCATGAAGTAGTATTGCAGCAATCCATCAATGGATTTAACACGGGATCCCCGTTATTCGCGTCGGCCGATATCAATGGACGACGGGCTGCCATTTGGGACGCACAAGGTCTCTGGAAATGGCGGGCACAGTCCTTCATGGGGAATTCCAGTTTCGAAGATTTCGATGATTTTATAGGACGGATGGTACAGTACTTGGCTTCCAATAAACGCAGAAGCCGCTTGGAAGTTACCTCCGAGACCTTTTATTACAACAATAACCCATTGTTGATTAGCGCCCAGTATTTCGATCAGAATTTTGTGTTCGATAATCGCGCGCAATTGCTGATTTCGGTTAAGAATTCGGAAACAGAAGAAGTAACACAATTCCCGATGTTACTGAAAAACAACTACTACGAAGTAGACCTTAATAGCTTAGCGGCAGGGGATTATAGTTATACCGTTTCTGTAAGGGATGAAGGAGTAGCACGCAGCGGAAACTTTACCTTGTTGGATTTCAATGTAGAACAACAATTCTTGAATGCCGACGTAACAAAACTTACCCGTTTGGCGACCCATACAGGTGGAAATGTATTTTTCTTGAATCAAGCAGAAGGAATGGTGAGTCAATTATTGGCAGACGAGAGCTTTCGCTCCATTCAGAAAACCGAGCAAAAAGTAGTACCTTTAATAGATTGGAAATACTTGTTGGGCATTATGGTGTTGACCCTTTCCTTGGAATGGTTCATTAGGAAATACAACGGACTCATATAAATAAATAACCAAAAGCATATTATTATGGACAAATTACCTAAGTTAGGGATACCTATCATTATCATTATAGTTCTTACCATTATCGTCTTGGCGAAATCTGCCGTGACTATTGGATCTGGTAAGGCAGGAGTACTTTATAAGACCTTTGGTGGTGGGGTAGTTACAGATCAGCCGCCCTTGGACGAAGGATTTCACATTATCGCACCATGGAACGACGTGTACGTTTACGAAGTGCGTCAGCAAGAATTGTTTGAAACCATGAAAGTACTATCTTCCAATGGTTTGGAGATTACCATCGATGCTTCTGCATGGTATCAACCTGTTTGGAGTGATCTTGGTAAGCTGCACCAGGAAAAAGGAGAGAATTACCTTCAGCGGGTAATTCAGCCTGCCATTCGTAGTGCCGCAAGGAGTGTGGTAGGGCGTTATACCCCTGAACAACTATACTCAAGTAAGCGTGATGCCATTCAGGAAGAAATTTTTGAAGAGACCAAGAAAATTTTGGATGATCAATACATTCAATTGAATGAGGTGCTCGTGCGCGATGTAACCCTACCTTCCACGATTAAGGATGCAATCGAGCGTAAATTGAAGCAGGAGCAGGAGTCGTTGGAGTACGAATTTAGATTGGTAACTGCCGAAAAAGAAGCTGAACGCCAACGAATCGAAGCACAGGGTAAGGCAGATGCGAACAAAATCTTGAGCGCTTCCCTAACCGACAAAATCCTTCAGGATAAGGGAATAGAGGCGACCCTAAAGCTTTCAGAATCCCCAAACAGCAAAGTAGTTGTAGTGGGCTCTGGTGAATCGGGATTGCCACTCATTCTGGGAAATAACTAGAGATAAAAAGCATTCAATGAAAAGCGGAAGGAAACTTCCGCTTTTTTAATTTTATATTTGAATCATGAAAATCATTATCATCAACGGTCCAAATTTGAACCTTCTTGGCAAACGGGAAACCGATATTTATGGGAATCTTTCCTTTGAGGAATTCTTTCAGAAGTTGAAAGATGCATATCCAAACATCGAGTTGTCCTATTTTCAATCGAATGTAGAAGGGGAGTTGATCGATAAATTGCAAGAGGTAGGATTCTCATATGATGGCATTATTTTGAACGCAGCCGCCTATACCCATACTTCGGTAGGGATTGGAGATGCCGTAAAGGCTATAGAAACTCCGGTTGTCGAAGTGCATATCTCCAATACCTTTGCTAGGGAAGAGTACCGTCATCAATCTTATATCTCTGCAGGGGCCAAGGGAGTCATTCTAGGCTTTGGATTGCAGAGTTATGAATTGGCCTTGCAAAGTTTTATTTCAGAATAATTATCTATCACGCTATGAAACACTTTGCCCTGCTTCTCATGTTTAGCTTTGCAAGCTACGCATCCTTACATGCCCAAGCAGATTTGGGTGTAAGGGGTGGAGTCAACCTCACGTTTTTTAACGAAAACCAAGAGCAATTTGGACTGGATGCTAGTGCGGAAGTCGGTTATTTCGGAGGTTTTTTTGTCGATGTAACCATATCGGAGTATTTTCATATTCAACCCGAAGTCTTGTACGCGGGAGTAGGCGAATTCAATTTCATCAATGCGCCCATTTACGCGAAATACTATGTTGCTGACAGTGTTAGTTTGGCAGTTGGACCCAGTCTCAATTACTTTTTCGATTTCTTCATCAACAAGTTCAAGGTGAGAGGCGATATTAGCGCTGCCTATCATTTTTCAGAAACTTTCGAAACGAATTTAAAATACACCCTGGGTTTTGAAGAACTCTCTCCCAACGTATTATTCCTAGGCGTGGGAGTTAAACTATAAAAAGAAAAATGCGACCCGAATTGGAGTCGCATTTTTTATTTTTTGCTTGATTTCTTATAGATGAATCACCTCATCATAGGCATCTGCCACAGCTTCCATTACAGCTTCACTCATGGTTGGGTGCGGATGAATCGCTTTCAACACTTCATGCCCTGTTGTTTCCAATTTTCTTCCAAGTACTGCTTCAGCAATCATATCGGTTACTCCGGCACCAATCATATGGCATCCTAGCCACTCACCGTATTTGGCATCGAATATCACTTTCACGAATCCGTCCTTGGTTCC
>JAHQVM010000031.1 GCA_019634365.1 Flavobacteriaceae bacterium
AGACGGCAGTTTTAAATTGCTTTAATGTCACGTCCAAGAAGTGCTTCACCCCATATATTAATGTAGTACCCGAATGGAGGACATCGTCTACCAGTACCAACGATTTATTTTCAATTTCACCAATGGGTAATGAGGTGGTAACAGGATTGGTGGGGACCTTCTTATCCACATACACCTCACAAAGTGTAACCTTTAATGGGGCAATTTTCTCAACTTCCGTTTTTAACCGTTTGGCCAGTAAAAAACCATTTTTCATGATACCTGCCAAAATCACTTCAGATTCATTTACATGGGTTTCATAAACCTGATAGGCCATTCTCCTGATCTTATGGGAAACCTGTTGGTTCGAAAGTATTACTGTTGCTTCGGGCATAACGGTGTTTTGGTCAAAGATACAAATTTGATGAGGTTCTATTCTGTGGTGTCTTCCGTAAAATCTTCCAAGTCCCTACGGTCCTTTTTGGTAGGTCTTCCGGTTCCTTTTTTTCGATAGTAATCCTTGGCATACTTCAAGAGTTCGGTATTCTCGAAAGCCGATGCGGGTGTGGTGTCGGTGCGATAGAGCCCCACCAATTTAGCCCCTACGCGACTGGGTGGGATTTCCAATATCTCTAAGGTATAGTTGATTTGGTTTTTCCGAACCGAGATCTGGTCCCCTGGATAGATTTCCCGGGAAGGCTTTACCGTGGCTTCATTCACCCGTACCGAACCTTTCTTACAAGCGATGGAAGCTTGATTTCGGGTTTTGAAGTAACGGGTGCACCATAGATATTTATCGATCCTCATACCATTGCGCTTAAAAGTGCGTTAAATAGGGTACAAAAATAGCGGAAAATTGTATCTTGCGCCATTAAAAAATTGAAGATGAAGAGAGCAAAATTACTTGCATTAATTTCCCTTACTTTTTTAACTGCCCTTTCGTGTCGTAACGATGACGGAAACATAGAATTTATTCCTGCACGTGATCGAGGAGAAGAAGTTGCTGCTTCTACCACCATTATTGAAGATTATTTGCAAACACACTTCTATAACTATGAGGAGTTTGAGAATCCCCCAGCCGATTTCGATTTTAAGATTCGATTCGATACGATCGCAGGGGATAATTCGGATAAAACCCCATTGATTAATCAAGTAGATTTTAAAATGGTGCCCGATCGTGTAGATGAAGGAGTGGAGTACAAACTGTACTATTTGAATGTTGAACAGGGTGGTGGCGCCACAAAACCTGAATTTCCAGACATTGCTGTGGTCACTTATGAAGGTATATGGTTGAATGAGGAGAATTCCTCCCAGGCTTATACCAATTTATTCGATAGTTCGGTAGTTCCCGTATCATTTGATTTAACAGGGGTGGTGAACGGCTTTCAAGATGCCATGATCGAATTCAATGTGGCCGAAAGTATTGTAACGAATCCCGATGGTACCGTGCAGCCCAATAACCCCGGGATAGGGGCTGTATTCATGCCTTCTGGTTTGGGGTACTATGTAAGTACACCAGTAGGATCTGGAATACCGGTATATGCGCAACTCATTTTTACATTCCACCTATACCAATCCCGCCAGGGAGATCAAGATAATGATGGTATCCCATCCATTTTCGAAGATCTTAATATGAATCAGTTGGAGGAAGATGATGACACCGATAGTGACGGGCTTCCAAATTTCTTTGACGCGGATGACGATAATGATGGGCGTCCAACTTCCGGTGAGATTGTAACACGACAATACATCAATGAAGAAAACCCAACCTTATTACCAAACGAGTTTGAGGTGAATCGGGAAATAGATGAAGAGACTGGAGATCTTATTGTAAATACCGTAGAATATATAGATGAGAATGGAAATGGTATTTGGGATCATTTGGATGAAGATATATAAACAATATACATCATAAAGAAAAAGCCGCTCGATAGAGCGGCTTTTTTTATACTATTTCGAATAAATGCTTATCCGTTTCCTTTTCTACTAATAGCCTTGAGTGAAGCTTTTACTATAGCGTCCGCATTTAAACCGTATTTGGCCATTAACTGATCTGGGGTTCCAGATTCACCAAAGGTATCTTGGGTAGCAACAAACTCCTGCGGAGTTGGCTGATTTTCGGCCAATACCCTTGCTACGCTTTCTCCCAATCCACCCAAGTAATTGTGTTCTTCTGCTGTCACCACACAACCTGTTTTGGCCGCACTGCTTATGATAGCGTTTTGGTCCAAAGGTTTAATGGTGTGTATATTGATAACATCGGCAGAAATTCCTTGTTCATTCAGGGTCTCGGCCGCCTGTAAAGCCTCCCATACCAAATGACCTGTTGCGATGATGGTTACATCGTTTCCATCTTGTAAAGAAACAGCTTTGCCAATTTCGAAGGTTTGATTTTCGTCCGTAAAATTAGCTACTTTCGGACGCCCAAAACGTAGGTACACAGGTCCGTGGTGCTCAGCTATTGCAAGTGTGGCAGCTTTGGTTTGGTTAAAATCACAGGTGTTGATCACGGTCATACCAGGAAGCATTTTCATGAGTCCGATATCTTCAAGAATTTGATGCGTAGCACCATCTTCTCCTAACGTCACTCCAGCATGTGAAGCACAAATCTTCACATTTTTATGACTGTAAGCAATACTCTGACGGATTTGATCGTATACACGGCCCGTTGAGAAGTTGGCAAAGGTTCCTGTAAATGGAATCTTTCCGCCGATCGTCATTCCAGCCGCCAAGCCCATCATGTTGGCCTCGGCAATCCCTACTTGGAAAAAACGTTCGGGATGATTGGCTTTAAATTCATCCATTTTTAAGGATCCCGTAAGGTCTGCACACAAGGCAACCACATCTGGATTGGTTTTTCCCAATTCGGTAAGGCCTGCACCAAATCCGGAACGCGTATCTTTTTTACCTGTATCTATATATTTTTTCATCGAAGCTTATTCTATAGATTAATAATCACCTAAGGTTACCGGGTTTTGAGCCAAACCAATTTCCAGTTGCTCATCATTCGGAGCTTTACCGTGCCACGCATGCGTGTGCATCATAAAATCGACTCCATTTCCCATGACCGTGTGCATGAGCACACAGACCGGCTTTCCTTTTCCAGTGCTGCCTTTGGCTTGGTTTAATCCGTCTATGACGGCATCCAATTGATTTCCTTCTTTTATTTCAAGGACATCCCATCCAAAAGCCTCGAACTTACCTTTTAAATTTCCTAAAGGAAGTACATTGTCCAAAGAGCCATCAATTTGCTGACCGTTGTAATCCACGGTAACAACAATGTTGTCTACCTTGTTGGCAGCAGCATACATGATGGCTTCCCAATTCTGTCCTTCCTGTAATTCACCATCACCACAAAGCGCATATACTACATGAGGATCGTTATTCAGCTTTTTGGTAAGTGCAGCACCCACGGCCACAGAAATACCTTGCCCCAAGGATCCAGAAGCCACACGCACACCGGGTAAACCCTCGTGAGTCGTTGGATGCCCCTGTAATCTTGAATTGATAAGTCGGAAGGTGTTCAGTTCCTCCACTGGGAAATACCCCGATCGTGCCAAAACACTATAGAACACAGGCGAAATATGACCATTGGAAAGGAAGAAGAGATCCTCGTCCTTCCCATCCATATGGAATCCTTCCTTACGATCCATAATTTCTTGGAATAGGGCCACAAAAAATTCGGTGCATCCAAGAGAGCCGCCGGGATGTCCCGAGTTCACTTTGTGCACCTGTCTCAAAATATCCCTGCGGACTTGTACAACCAAGTCGTTGAGGTAATTCATATCTGGCATAGATGTATACTTTATATGCTGCCAAAAGTAGCATTTTCCCAAGGGGGCACAAAGAAGAAAAGGGAGCATTTATTAACGATTTTTGGGTTTTAGTTAACAGTTGGAATGAACGGGTGTCTTCGTTGAAATGGGTAAGGGAAAAAGACAAAGTCTAACATTTATTTACCATTCTTACCCATAAATCATCCTATCTTTGCCTGCCGTAAAGCAGTTAGCAAATGAAATTTGAAGTTCTCGGAAAAGATCCCGGAAGTAAAGCGAGGGCAGGAACCATTACCTTAGATCACGGTCCTGTAGAAACACCCATTTTCATGCCGGTAGGTACAGTTGGGACGGTAAAAGGAGTGCACCAGCGCGAACTGGAACAGGATATCAATCCCGATATCATTTTGGGGAATACCTATCATTTGTACCTGCGTCCTCAAACAGGAATACTCGAAAAAGCTGGAGGGCTTCATAAATTCATGAACTGGGATCGCAATATCCTTACCGATAGTGGTGGATATCAAGTGTATTCTCTTTCAGCCAATCGTAAAATAAAAGAAGAAGGGGTGAAGTTTAAATCGCATATCGATGGAAGCTACCATGTCTTCACACCCGAGAATGTAATGGAGATTCAGCGAAAAATTGGGGCAGACATTATTATGGCCTTCGACGAATGTACCCCTTATCCATGCGATTATCAATATGCACAACGATCCATGCATATGACGCACCGTTGGTTGGATCGGTGTTTGAATCATCTTGAAAAGACCCCCTTATTATACGATTACAACCAAACTTTTTTCCCGATTGTACAGGGAAGCACCTATAAAGATTTACGGAAACAATCGGCAGAGTACATTGCCAGTGTTGGTGCCGCGGGTAATGCCATTGGAGGGCTGTCGGTAGGCGAGCCCGCAGAGGAAATGTACGCCATGACCGAAGTCGTGACCGATATACTTCCGGAGGACAAGCCCCGATATCTAATGGGTGTTGGAACCCCTATTAACCTATTGGAAAACATTGCGTTGGGAATTGATATGTTCGACTGTGTGATGCCCACAAGAAACGGTCGAAACGGCATGCTTTTTACTGCCCATGGAACGATTAATATTAAAAATAAGAAGTGGGAAGACGATTTTTCTGCCATCGATGAAATGGACATCACCTGGGTCGATACTGCGTATAGCAAAGCCTATTTGCGGCATCTTTTTACGGTGAATGAAATGTTGGGCAGACAAATTGCCACCATCCATAATTTAGGCTTCTACCTCTGGTTGGTTCGTGAGGCCAGAAAGCATATCTTAGCCGGTGACTTCGCTTCTTGGAAGAAGGTAATGGTCGTACAAATGGATAAAAGACTGTAATGCTAAGTATTTTAGACAAGTACATACTCAAGAAATATTTAGGAACCTTCCTGCTCCTTTTATTGTTGTTTATACCCATTGGTATTACAGTAAATCTGGCCGAGAAAATTGACAAAATGCTCGCCAATGAAGTTCCGCTTTCTGAGATCCTTTTGTACTATGTCGATTTTACCGTGTACTTCGCAAATCTCCTGTTTCCGCTTTTCCTTTTTCTGTCCGTAATATGGTTTACCTCCAAATTGGCGAACAATACAGAAGTGATTGCTTTTTTAAGTAGTGGAGTTTCCTATTACCGGTTTTTAAGACCTTATATGATTGGCGCCACAATCGTTTGTGTGGGCGCGTTTATATTGGGGAATTACCTGGCGCCTATGGCAAGTAAGGGATACAATGAGTTTACCTATAAACACTTGAAACGTGGAAAGAAAGATCGTGATTTAGGAAATGTGTACCGCCAAATAAATGATAAGGAATACATTTATGTAAGTAAGTTCAATATAAGGGATCGTTCGGGTAGTAATTTTACGATCGAACATTTCGAGGGTAATGAGATGACCTTCAAAATTATGGCCAATCGCATAAAGTTCAATGAAGATTCTACCTATACATTACTCAATTATTCCAAACGCATCATTGGGGAGAAGGAAGACTCGCTCATTATCTTACCCAAGAAAGATACCATATTCAGTTTTGATATGGAAGATCTTACCCCTGTGGAATATATTGCCGAGACCCTTAATTTTAATCAACTCAATCGATTCATAAGCCGGGAGAAAGAAAAAGGATCACAATACATTAACCGTTACGAGGTAGTTCGTTACAAAAGATGGAGTTTGCCGGTTTCTGCATACATTCTTACCATCATCGCTGTGGCCGTTTCTTCGATGAAAAGAAGAGGAGGAATGGGAGTAAATCTGGCCATTGGGATCGGGATTGGAATGGTGTTTATATTCTTCGACAAGATTTTCGGTACGATGGCCGAACAAAGTAGCTTCTCACCCTTTGTAGCCACTTGGTTCCCCAATTTTATTTTTGGTATTTTGGCGATATACTTGTTACGAAATGCAAAACGCTAAACTGCTTAATTATCTTCATTTACACTTTATTGTATTTATTTGGGGATTCACTGCAGTCTTGGGCGCCCTCATCACGTTGGACGCAATTCCGTTGGTTTGGTACCGGATGTTGCTTGCATCGGGCTTAGTGCTCCTTTTCGTATTATTCACTCGAAAGCGATTGCGGTTTACCCCCAAAACCATTTTGGGTTTTTTTGTGGCTGGGTTGGTGATTGCGGTACATTGGCTCACATTTTTTGGAGCCATAAAGGCGTCGAACGTTTCCATAACCCTTTCCGTAATGTCTACAGGTGCATTCTTTACGGCCTTTTTAGAACCCTTGTATTATCGCAGGAAGATCATTGTGTATGAGGTGTTGTTCGGACTAATGGTAATCGTGGGTCTGTACATGATTTTCAGGGCAGAATCTGGATATACCATGGGCATCATTTTAGCATTGATTTCAGCATTTTTGAGTGCTGTCTTTTCAGTAATCAATGGGAAGTTTGCCGAAAAGTACAACGCCACCTCCATTTCACTTTACGAGCTTTTTTTTGGTGTGCTCTGTATCACAATTTATCTGTTATTCACCGATGGATTTACACCTCATTTTTTTCAAGTTTCGCCTAGGGATTGGTTCTTTTTGTTTCTATTGGCTTCGGCGTGTACCGCTTATGCATTTATTGCCTCCATCCATGTTATGAAATGGCTGAGCCCTTATACTGTCATGCTCACGATTAACCTTGAACCTGTATATGGAATCCTATTGGCACTAGTGATTCTGAAAGACAGTGAGTATATGAATCCACAGTTCTACTATGGAGCACTGATCATATTAATCACAGTGATTGCAAACGGGATAATTAAGACCCGAAGAGAAAGAAAAAAGAACACAATTTCTTCAACCTAAAAACAAAGTTTTATCTTTGCATACTAACCAGAAAACGCAGCATATTCAGAACTTATGGAATATCTTGAATTTGAGTTACCTATAAAGGAGTTGCAGGAACAATATGAGAAGGCTTGCCAAATTGGCGAAGAGAGTGATATCGATGTGAGCAACACCTGCAAGCAGATTGAAAAGAAACTAGCAGAGACTAAGAAAGAGATTTATAAAAACTTGACACCCTGGCAGCGCGTACAACTGTCCCGTCATCCGAACCGTCCCTACACCTTGGATTATATCAATGCCATTTGTGGGGATTCTTTTTTGGAATTACATGGAGATCGTAATTACAAAGATGATAAAGCCATGATCGGTGGATTGGGTAAGATTGGTGACCAAAGTTATATGTTTATTGGTCAGCAAAAAGGATACAATACCAAGACCAGACAGTACCGAAACTTCGGGATGGCAAATCCAGAAGGATATAGAAAGGCACTGCGTCTCATGAAATCTGCAGAGAAGTTTGGTATCCCAGTAGTAACCTTGATCGATACCCCTGGTGCCTATCCTGGATTGGAGGCAGAAGAACGTGGCCAAGGAGAAGCTATTGCTCGCAATATTTTGGAAATGACCCGCCTAAAAGTGCCTATCATCGTAGTGATCATTGGTGAAGGGGCCAGTGGTGGTGCTTTGGGGATTGGAGTGGGTGACCGTGTCCTTATGTTGGAAAACACATGGTATTCGGTAATTTCACCAGAAAGCTGTTCCTCAATTCTTTGGAGAAGTTGGGAATACAAAGAACAAGCTGCCGAAGCTTTGAAGTTGACAGCCACCGATATGAAAAAGTTGAAATTGATCGACCTTATCGTAAAAGAACCTTTGGGAGGTGCGCACAGTAATCGCGAAGAAACTTTTATGGGGGTTGCAAAGGCAATTTCGAAAACATACGGCGAATTGAAAGACTTATCACCAAAAGATTTGGTCGAAAAACGTATGGACAAATATTCTGAAATGGGAGTCTTCAAAGGCTAGTTTCAGCAATAACAACTCATTGCGAAATCCGAGGTTTTGACTTCGGATTTTTTTAGCTCTTATCAACAATAAATTAAAGTTTTCAACAGTTCATTTGTTAATGACTGGTGAACAGACGCTCCTCCAAAAATGTCTGTTCTCTTAACAATTTTTTTACATTCGCCTTATGGAAAAAATTAAACCTCACACTTCATTTAATCCAAGGACTTCCCAAGTAATTTCGCTAGAAAAAGGGAAGATACCTCCGCAAGCGGTTGATTTAGAGGAAGTTGTACTTGGAGCAATGATGATCGACAAGAAAGGAGTCGACGAGGTTATTGATATTCTCCATCCCGATGCCTTCTATAAAGAAGCGCACAAGCATATATTCGAGGCTATATTCAATTTGTTCGAAAACAGCGAACCAGTTGACTTATTAACCGTTTCGGCGCGTCTCAAGAAGGAAAAAAAGCTAGAACTGGTAGGAGGGGAGTTTTATCTCATTCAACTTACCCAAAAGGTTTCTTCCTCGGCGCATATAGAATTTCATGCACGTATCATTCTTCAGAAATTCATCCAACGGAGTCTGATTAAGGTTTCGAGTGAAATCATTGAAGAATCATATGATGAGGGAACCGATGTATTCGACCTATTGGACAATGCAGAGGCGAAGTTGTACGAAATCACCCAAGGAAACATAAAGCGTTCTTCAGAAACAGCACAAAGCTTGGTAATTCAAGCAAAGAAAAAAATTGAAGAAATTGCCAATAGGGAAGGACTTTCTGGAATTCCTTCTGGGTTTACACAAGTGGATAAGCTTACCTCAGGATGGCAGCCGAGTGATTTAATTATTGTTGCGGCACGTCCGGGTATGGGTAAAACGGCCTTAACGCTTTCGATGGCCAGAAATATGGCGGTAGAGTACAACACACCTGTAGCATTCTTCTCTTTGGAGATGTCTTCTGTGCAATTGATTACCCGACTTATTTCTTCTGAAACGGGATTATCTTCAGAGAAGTTGAGAACCGGAAACTTGGAGAAACACGAATGGGAGCAATTAAATGTTAAGGTAAAGGGATTGGAGAAGGCCCCCTTGTATATAGATGACACTCCCTCACTCTCCATTTTCGACCTTAGGGCAAAAGCCAGACGTTTGGCCTCTCAATATGGTATCAGGATGATCATGATCGATTACCTTCAGTTAATGACTGCAGGTGGAGGTCAAAAAGGAGGAAACCGTGAACAAGAGATCTCAACCATTTCTCGAAATCTAAAGGCGCTTGCCAAGGAATTGAATGTCCCCGTAATTGCACTTTCCCAGTTATCCCGAGCGGTAGAAACCCGTGGTGGTAGTAAGCGACCTTTGCTCTCTGATCTTAGGGAATCTGGAGCAATCGAGCAGGATGCGGATATTGTATCATTCATCTATCGACCTGAATACTATAAAATAGACGAATGGGATGATGAAGAACGTACTCCAACAGCTGGTCAGGCAGAATTTATTGTGGCCAAACACCGTAATGGTGGATTGGATGAAATACGCTTGAAGTTCGTTGGGCATTTAGGACGTTTCGAGAATTTGGAAACCTTCGATTTCCCAACAGAAATCCATTCCCGAATGAATGATGCCGCAAACGATGATACCTTCAGACCGGATAATTTGCCTTCACCAGACGAAGCCTTCGGAAGTGCTATGAATGACGATGATCCAGACGATGGCATACCATTCTAACTAATTAGCATTTATTTAGCACTTTCTTTAGAACTTCCTGTTTCCTTTGTCCCTATCTTGGTTGGCATGTTCAATCAATCATAGAATAATCATGAAACAACTTATCCTAACCTTTGCCATTGTCGTTTGTGCATTTTCCGTGACCTTGGCACAGGACGCCGAACACCAAGCCGTAAAAAAGACACTAAATTATTATTTGGAAGGTGGCACCAACAATGATTTCGATACGCTTAAGAAAGCCTTCCATGCCAATGCTACGATGAAGTACATTCGGGATGGCGCTTACACAGAAGTGAACGCCATAGAATTTTTTAAAGGGGTTATGAAACCTGGACCGAAACAGGATCGCCAAACTAAAATTCTTTCATTGGACGTAACCGGAAATGCGGCACATGCCAAGTTGGAGATTCGGTACGAGAAATTCTCTTTTTTGGACTATATGAATTTGCTGAAAGTAGACGGAGAATGGAAAATTGTGAGTAAGATTTTCCATCGTAAGCCACATTCCGCCTATTAACCGTTTTGGCTCAACTTTTGTAGCTATCTTAGCCTCATTAAAAGACTAAATTTGTGTACATGCGGATATTGATTGTTGTAGTTTTTCTGTTAACCTCTTTACAAGGATGGGCATCCTATATTCTCATTCCTATGGATGCCGAAAGCCAAACAGAACATCTAAAGGCATATGGCATCACCTACTGGACATTGGAGCGACAAATGAAAGCCAAGTGGCTTCTCAACTATCGCGGTGGATCCTTTTTGCTGCCCGATGCCGAGGAAATACGTAAAGAATGTCGTATCCGTGGGGTTTCCTTTGAAATTTTGAGTGACTCCCAAGCCAATAGTATTCTGGAAGAAATTAGTAGTCCTTCTCAAAATATGGAAGCGGTCGTGTTGGAAAAGGCACCCAAAGTTGCCGTTTATTCACCCAAGGGAAATCAACCTTGGGACGATGCGGTAACTATGGTACTTACCTATGCAGAAATTCCATATGAAACCGTGTACGATGAAGAGGTGCTCACCGATCAGTTATTGTTGTATGATTGGCTTCACCTTCATCATGAAGATTTTACAGGGCAATACGGAAAATTCTATCGAGCCTATAGAGCTGCCCCTTGGTATATCAATAACAAAAGGGAGGCCGAAGCACTTGCTTCAAAATTAGGTTATGATAAGGTTTCTGAAGCCAAAAGGGATGTAGCCCTTAAGATTAGGGATTATGTCATTGGTGGTGGATTTATGTTCGCCATGTGCAGTGCTACCGATAGTTTCGATATTGCTTTGGCGGCAGAAGGAGTGGATATCTGCGAACCAATGTTCGATGGGGATCCAAGTGAATCGGGTTATCAGGGTAAAATTGATTACAACAAAACATTTGCGTTTAAAGATTTTATTTTGGAACGCAGTCCCATGGTGTATGAATTCTCCTCTATAGATATGACCAACAAGCGGCAGGTGATTAAAGAAACCGATTATTTTAGTTTAATGGATTACAGTGCCAAATGGGATCCTATCCCGTGCATGTTGGTACAGAACCATACCTCCTTGGTAAAGGGATTCATGGGACAGACGACTTCTTTTAAAAGAGATGAGATTAAATCGAATGTGCTGGTTATGGGGGAATTAAAATCCAATGGAGAAGCGAGATACATTCACGGCATTCGTGGAAAAGGATTCTTTACGTTCTATGGTGGACACGATCCCGAAGATTATCAGCATCGAGTAGGGGATGCCAAAACCGAATTGGCATTGCATCCAAATTCTCCCGGCTACCGTTTAATATTGAATAACGTATTGTTCCCAGCTGCTAAAAAGAAAAAGCAGAAGACCTAGACGGAATCTTTTTGTGGCAAGTAATGTTCTTTTTTTAGGAAGAGCCTTCTTCCTCTAAGGGACTTGCAATACAGTAGAAGAGAATCTCATCATCTACGAAAATGGGACTTATTTTTAATTGAAAATGAGTGGCAACTCCGTCTACAGCCATACTGAAATCAAAGGTTTTGGATGTAAGTTGTTTTATTTCCTTCAAGGTGGTTCCACCCATGGTTTTTTTCAAGGGAATCGTGAACACCTTGGGAAGCATTCGATATAAATTTTCCTGATCTCCGAAAAGTTGTTCCGCTTTTATATTCCATCGAACAATTTCACCCTCTTGATCGATGATAATATTGGCATTTAACGAATTGTGAAGAACAGCAGAATACAATCGTTCATTCTTCTCCAATTCCTTTTGTACCTGCTTGCGTTCCAGAATTTCTTCGCTAAGCTTCAAATTAATCTCCTCCAGTTTAATGATCTGTGCTTTAAGAAGCTTGTGCATTTGCCCCTTGCTGGGCATATTGGCATCTTCCACTTTCAGTAAATCTTCTGGTATAAGATGAATGAGTGCCGTAAAAGCCTCTAGTAAGTAGTAGCTGTTGAAATGCTTGTTATAAGCATTGTTGTAAATGCTGAGCATGGCATTCTTACCTAAACTTTCAGATAACTTTTCCTGTAACGTACTGGAATAGTCGAATATCTCTTTTCCCACCTGATTAATCTCTACTTGTGTACTGTACTTATCTACGGGGAAAGGCCGGCCCAATTGACTTTCCGCTTTGATCAGGTATGGATCTTTAAAGTTGCCGAGAAGACTTTTGGCACCTGCGAGGGATTTCTTCAGAAACAATCTCGAAAGTGCTACTTTCTGTATCTCATAGGGAAGGAAAATAGCATACAGTTCATAATAGTCTTTAATTCTGGGATATTCCATAAGGAACACCTCCCTGAAATCTTGTTTGCTTTTGGAAGAGTATTCCTTTTGCATCAGTAAAAAGTCCTCTATGTCCAAGTAGAGAGATGGAAAATGCGATAGCTTTTCTTCGGTGCTGTATTTTTCGAATATTTTAAGCTTAGAGGAAAGTTCGTAATTCGGTTTGTACGATTTCAGTTGATGGATTAAATCCTTAAAAATTGAATTCAATACATAATCATGCTCATCCTGATTGGGATGATTAGGTTTCTTATTTCCAAGTAACCTTTTAAAATTGACCATGGTACTTATACTTTACTTGCCTTGTAAATTTTGAAAAAACCCAATGCAGAAAGCCCCCAAGTTAGAATAAGCGCAATAAACCATGCATAGCGTCCAATGGTGGAGCCCAGGATATTGTTGAAGAGGTTATAGCCGAACAAATGATCCATTTGCATGTGCAGATGCCCTACAGCCATCACCAGAAATCCCCAAGCCAATAGATTCATTCCAGAACCGAACTTACCACCTTTTAGATTGCGGGCAGTCATGAAACTGAATACAATGGCAATGAGTAGGAAGGGAAGCTCGAGCAGTCCAAAAATCTCAGCCTCCGAAGGACCGTGCGATGCATGTTCCTGAGCCCAGGAAAGTCCGGGCAATAAACAGAACAAGACAGCGAGTAAGTATGGGGTTTTGGTTTTCATAATAGTGGTTTGTTGTTGGTATGGCATTCTGGGAAAAGATTGCTTTCGCCCATGGATCATGGAACAAGATAATAATAATATACGTATGTTAAGGATCTTTGGAGAGATCGAAAAAGAAAAAAGCCCACTCTTTCGAGCAGGCTTTTAAGCGAAATAATGGGTTATAGAATAGGCTTTCGCCTTACTTTACTTTATTAACGATTGCCTCAAAAGCTTCTGGGTGATTCATCGCTAAATCTGCAAGAACCTTACGGTTCAATTCGATATCATTAGCTTTCAATTTACCCATGAATTGAGAATAAGACATTCCATGCATACGGGCACCCGCATTAATACGGGTAATCCATAGGCTTCGGAAATTTCTCTTTTTGTTTCGACGATCCCTGTAAGAATATAGCATTGCCTTATCTACGGCATTCTTTGCAACAGTCCATACATTTTTACGTCTTCCAAAGTAACCTTTGGCTTGCTTAAGAACCTTTTTTCTGCGGGCTCTTTTCGCAACTGAATTTACTGATCTTGGCATAATTTTAATTTTTTTGTAGCAGGCGGTCGATTGCTCAACACTTTGTCATTAATAATGGCCGTACTCCAGGGTTATAAAAATAGTTTAACCGGTTAGGCAATTACTTCAAACGAAGCATTTGCTTAACATTGTCCTCATCACTTTTATGTACCGTAGTATCATGTGTCAAGGCAAGCTTACGTTTTTTCGACTTCTTGGTTAAGATGTGACTTTTAAACGCGTGCTTTCTTTTGATTTTACCAGTTCCTGTAAGCTTAAAACGCTTCTTGGCGCTGGATTTCGTTTTTTGTTTAGGCATCTTGTTCCTATTTGTTTACTTATTTCGCTTTCTCTTTATAGCAGACTTCTTACTTGAAGTTCTATTTCTTTTTCGGAGCGATGAACATGGTCATTCGCTTTCCTTCCAATTTTGGCATTTGCTCCACTTTTCCATAATCTTCAAGATCTTGGGCTAGGCGCAATAAAAGGATTTCTCCTTTGTCTTTATATATAATAGAGCGTCCTTTAAAGAAAACGTACGCCTTCAATTTGGCACCGTCTTTCAAAAACTTCTCTCCGTGTTTCTTCTTGAACTCATAGTCATGATCATCGGTATTAGGTCCAAAACGGATTTCCTTGATCACAACCTTCGTAGCTTTCGCCTTGAGCGCCTTCTCCCTTTTCTTTTGTTCATAGACAAATTTCTTGTAGTCCATGATTTTACATACAGGCGGAGCGGCATTTGGAGAGATTTCTACTAAATCTTCCTCCAACTCCCGTGCTATTTCCAGTGCTTTTTTCAAAGGATACACACCCACTTCTACGTTGTCACCAACGAGACGCACTTCTTGGGCACGAATTTTTTCATTAATTCGGTGCTTATCCTCCTTAATGATTCGAGCTGGTCCTCTACTTCTTTTTCTTCGTATTGCTATGGCTTAAAAAGTTAAGTTAAACGTTAAATTCTTTTATGGTCTCTTTTATTTCGTTGTCTACGATTCCAGAAAATTCTTCGATCGTCATGGTTCCCAAATCCCCGTGTGAATGCTTTCTTACAGAAATCGTACCATCTTTTTCTTCTTGCTCCCCTACAATGATCATGTATGGGATTTTGTTCATTTCCGCTTCCCGTATTTTTTTTCCAATCGTTTCATTGCGGTTATCAACAAGGGCGCGAATTTCGTTATTTTCCAGCAAATTTAAAACTTTTTGCGCGTATTTTTCATATTTTTCGCTCAAGCTTAAAATGCTAACTTGTTCTGGCATAAGCCATAATGGGAAGTTTCCGCCAGTATGTTCCAATAGAATGGCGACAAAACGCTCCATACTTCCAAAGGGAGCTCTATGAATCATAACAGGTTGGTGCAATTCATTGTCACTTCCTTTATATGTTAAATCGAATCGTTTGGGCAAGTTGTAATCTACCTGTATAGTTCCCAATTGCCAACTTCTTCCCAAGGCATCTTTCACCATAAAATCCAACTTCGGGCCATAAAAAGCAGCTTCTCCTTCTTCAATTACATAATTCAATCCTTTGTCCTCCGCAGCATGAATGATTGCCTTTTCCGCTTTTTCCCAAACATCAAGATCCCCAATGTACTTTTCAGGGTTTTTCGGATCTCGAATTGATACTTGTGTTGAGAAGTTTTCAAACCCTAGTGATCCAAACACATAGAGTACTAGATCGATTACTTTCTTGAATTCTTCATCCAATTGGTCCGGAGTACAGAAAATATGGGCATCATCTTGTGTAAACCCGCGTACACGTGTTAGGCCATGAAGCTCTCCACTTTGCTCATATCGGTATACAGTTCCAAATTCAGCAAAACGTTTCGGTAGGTCTTTGTACGACCATGGACTGCTTTTGTAAATCTCACAGTGGTGGGGACAATTCATGGGTTTCAGTAAGAACTCCTCATCTTCTTTTGGAGTTTTGATGGGCTGAAAACTGTCCTCACCATACTTGGCGTAATGTCCGGATGTTACATAGAGTTCCTTCTGTCCGATGTGAGGGGACACTACCATTTCGTATCCTGCTTTTTTCTGGGCGGCTTTCAGGAAATTCTCAAGACGTTCACGGAGTGCCGCACCTTTAGGTAGCCATAGTGGTAATCCTTGACCTACCTTTTCAGAAAAAGTGAACAATCCAAGTTCCTTACCCAATTTCCGGTGATCCCTTTTTTTGGCTTCCTCCAAAAGTGCGAGATATTCGGTAAGTTCTTTTTGTTTTGGAAATGTAATGCCGTAAACACGGGTGAGCTGTTTCTTGTTTTCGTCGCCCTGGTAATAGGCCCCTGCCACACTTAGTATTTTGGCAGCTTTCACGATGCCAGTATTTGGGATATGCCCACCACGGCATAAATCTGTAAAAGTATCGTGATCACAGAATGTAATGGTTCCATCTTCCAGTCCTTCTACCAATTCGACCTTGTATTCATTTTTACCTTCATAAAAAGCCAAGGCTTCTGCTTTGGTGGCAGTACGCATTGTAAACTCATGCTTACCCCTAGCAATTTCCAGCATCTTGTTTTCGATAGTTTTGAAATCCTTCTCAGAGATCATATCGTCGCCAAGGTCAACATCGTAATAAAAGCCTCGCTCAATTGCGGGTCCAACCCATAGTTTTACATGAGGATACAATTGTTCCAATGCCTGGGCCAGGATATGTGCCGATGAATGCCAGAAGGCTTTCTTGCCATCCTCATCCCTCCACGTATAAAGCACGAGGCTCCCATCGGTGTTCAATGGGGTGGTGGTCTCTACCGTGGTTCCGTTGAATGAGGCCGAAATAACATTTCTGGCCAATCCTTCGCTTATGCTTTTGGCAACATCCATGGGTGTTGCTCCAGCATCGTACTGTTTTACGCTTCCATCCGGTAAAGTAATTGCAATCATAGGTTGTCAGTATTAAGCGGCAAAGATAGTACTAGTTTATGCTTTTTACAATAAGGAAATGACCCTTTCTGAATAGTGGTTTTATGAATTGAATTAGTGTCTGGGTGCATGAAAAACCCCAATTCATTCCATGTTTTTTTTGAGAAGGTATAATATATAGGTATAAGGGGCCGAATTGAGTTGGTAATTTGTTAATTCATAAAGGATCAAACAATTATATTTTTGATGAAAAAAAACTTCGAAAAAAGTTGGTGTAACGTTTGTATAAAATAAAAACCGATATATCTTTGCAGCCGCTTTGAAAGGGATGTACGCCCGATCAAAAATGTGCAAAAAACAACGTTCTGAAATTAATTTGAAATTTTTTTAAAAAAGTATTGCAGGTTAAAAAAACTGTTGTACATTTGCACCCGCAAAACGGATGAGGGATTGTTCGTTCGGCGATCAAAGAGAGAATGAAAGTTCATTGATATATTGAAATTGACAGCGCGTTGGGCCGGTGATTTTTTTATCGGTCCACGAGAATAAACTAAACTAAGTAGA
>JAHQVM010000032.1 GCA_019634365.1 Flavobacteriaceae bacterium
CATACATCTTTGAGGTGTTGCCAATATCTCCCCTTTTTGCATCGGCTATGGTGAATACCTCTGGATGATGGGTATTGATGTAAGCAATGGTTCGTTCGAGGGATTTCCAACCCTTTAAACCATAAGCTTCATAAAAGGCTGTATTGGGTTTGTAAGCCACTGCCAAATCATGTGTGGCATCGATAATGGCTTTATTGAATTCGAAGATGGGATCTTCTTCTTCCAGCAGATGGGAAGGAATTTTTGAAATATCTACATCGAGCCCTACGCACAAGAAGGATTTTTTTCGATTGATTTCTGAAGTAAGTTGCTGGTTGGTCATGAAGTAATTACTTCGAATTTATGATGCTATTAGAAGGTATCTCCTGCTTCTTTCAGTTTTTCGGTATTGCTTACCAACTGAAGCTCGTCTATGATCTTTTGGATGTCACCGTCTATAATATTTCCTAAATCATACAGGGTAAGGTTGATACGATGATCGGTCACCCGTCCTTGCGGATAATTGTAGGTTCTAATCTTCGCACTCCGGTCTCCACTAGTTACCATAGAACCTCTCTTGGCGGCATCTTCGGCTTGTTTCTTGGCCAATTCTAAATCATACAATCGTGAACGCAAAACCTTAAAGGCCTTTTCCTTGTTTTTATGCTGGGATTTCTGATCCTGACATTGGGCTACCAATCCTGTGGGTTCGTGGGTAAGACGCACCGCAGAATAGGTGGTATTTACCGACTGTCCTCCAGGTCCTGAGGAACAGAAATAATCGATACGTACATCTTTGGGGTCTATCTCAATGTCGAATTCTTCCGCTTCTGGAAATACCATCACGGTAGCAGCACTGGTATGTACGCGTCCTTGGGTTTCGGTTTGTGGAACCCGTTGTACACGGTGTACGCCGGCTTCAAACTTAAGGGTACCATACACATCGTCTCCTTCCACTTCGAACTGAATTTCCTTGAAGCCTCCACTGGTTCCTTCGTTGAAATCGACCACGCTCACTTTCCAGCCCTTCCCTTCGCAATATTTGGTGTACATTCTATGAAGATCGCCCGCAAAGATACTGGCTTCATCACCTCCGGTTCCAGCACGAATTTCCATCACGGCATTTTTGGCATCTTCAGGATCTTTGGGAATGAGCAAAAACTTGATCTCTTCTTCCAATTCGGGAAGACGCCCTTTGGCTTCATCCAATTGCATTTTCGCCATTTCAACCATTTCAGCATCGCTCCCATCACTGATAATCTCTTCGGCTTCGTCGAGATTTCCTTTTAACGTAACGTATTCGTTTCGTTTGTCCATAAGGATCCTAAGGTCTTTATATTCTTTATTCAATTGAATATACCTTTTCTGATCACTAATTATATCGGGTTGAATGATAAGATCGCTTACTTCGTCGAAGCGTTGTTTAATGATTTCAAGTTTTTCTAACATAGATGCGTAATAATCGGTCAAATTTACAATAATTTCGGGGAACCACTACGGTGTTTTTAGCAAGCTGCGCTAGTAAAATAAAGCTGCTGAATAGTGAGCTTTAGAGGAATTGTGTGCCCCGCAATTCGAGTTGGGAAAAACGTATGAGTAAAGTAAACGATGCGATGAGCAATAATCGCGCAATGTATTGTCCCGACACAGAATCGACAAAATCGTAATAGCCCACTCCCCGAAACATTTCGGCAAAAACCAATAGTAGATGGGAAAAGACGTAGATGATGGAGCTCCTACTGTTCTGTTCGTTATTGTACAGAAAAGCAATGACCCCTAATAAAAACATCACTCCCGAGCTAAAACAAATAGCGATAAACAGGCGCACACTACTTACGTAATCGTACAATATCCCTAAGAAGGAATACATGAGCCAACCTATCACCAAGATGGCTAAAATCCAGGAACCCAAGAACCACTTATCCGGCATTTTGAATTCCAATTTTCGCATTACTAAGATGATAAGGAATACAAAAGAGATTCCATTTACGATCATGGATAACGCAGCCATGATATCTTGTTCGTACCAAAGGGTCAATAAACTTGAAAAACTATAGCAAAATGCAAACGCGAGTAGTAGTCCGTTCTTTTTTACGGCAAAAAGGGCCATTAATAAAAGGGATATCAAACCTACCATCATTCGCATTCCCCGGAAGTAATAATGATCCTCATTGGGATGAAACACTAGGCTGCATACCATAAGTATAGTGGGAATTAGGACATAGATCACCCAACGATTCGAAAGAAAAAACGTTGATTTCAGAAGTAGGTTGTTAGTGTTTTCATTTCAATATAAGAAGAACCTTTAATTCACACCAATTTGTTTATTGGATTTTTTATTAGCCACGACATGATTCAGTAACATAGAAAGTGCCGCAATTAGTAGACCCCGTGCAATGTAAACCGACACATCTCCATAGGCAATATCGTAATATCCTATCGCTCGGAAAACTTCAGAAAAAATAAGAAGAAAAACGAAAAAGGTGTACATAAGTGTGGTCTTGCTACTATACCTATGATTGAACATGAGCGCTAAGAAACCAACCACCGCAAGGCTCATAGCTCCTAAAAGGATAAAAGAGTAGTGCAGCTTACTCAAGGCAAAATCCTTAATAAGCAAGATAAGCTCATATAAAAGATATGCGTTTACACCCACCAAAATAATAAAGGCTATAAGGAATAGTGCATTCATTTCCCTGAATTTCACCTTTGGAATGAGGGAAGCAATAAGAACTAGGTAGGATAGAAAGCTTAACACCATGGACCCTGTAGCGCAGGTGGTATTTTCATACCAAATAGTAAGGATACTGGAACTTCCATAGAGCAATAGAAAAAGGATAAGTACCTTATCCCAGCGCGAAGATTGATAGTATAGCAAAAGGCCCAAAAAGAAAAAAATGATGATACCGCGAATAAGGCGATACAAAACGAAGTTGTCGGTAGTATGTATATAAATACTAACCAACAAAAAGACAATACCAATAAGGGTAATGATTACTTTATAGTTCTTTTGTAAAACCCCCACTCCCATTCTTCTCTTTATTTGGAGTCATCCCATTGGTATTGGGCTAACTACAATTTAGATCGGAAAAATAGGTATTTTCCTACAATAATTACTACGTGTTACCACGCATTTTTAGTTATGGCTAAAACAACCTTCTACCCAATTCTTCCTTGGCGTTCTTTTTGAGGAGTGCGTAGTATACTAAGATAGCTGAACCGGCAATGAGTAAGGCCCTCGAAAGATAAACCACCACATCTCCCATTCCGAAATCGTAATATCCCATAGCGCTCAATACTTCTGAAAAGATGATGCAATAAATTGCCACCGTAAAGACAAAGGAGTTTTTCGTACTATACGTATGGTTGTACAAAAGTGTTAGGAACCCTGTTGCGATGAAGCTCATGGCAAATAGCATCATGAAAATTTGATGTGAATCGCTTAGGGTAAATTCACCGATCATATCTATGAAAGCATACAGCATATAGACGTTTACCAAGATTAGCACTATGGAAACAGCAGCAAAATAAAAGTTCATTTTTTTAAAGCTCACCTTGGGAAGCAGCGCCCTAATGAACATGAAATAGGCCACAAAATTCAAGAACATGGAAAGCGTTGCAAACAGTGGTTTTTCATACCAAAGAATGGCTATTCCCGAAGTTCCATAGAAGAACAGGAACAGTGCTAGCAGCGGATTAACATGCCTTTTACCATAAAAATACATGAAGATAAGAAAGCTAAAACAAATGATGACACGGGTCCATCGATACAGGGTATCGTCTTCAAAAAAAAGCTTGGCGCCGATACAAAGTACCAGTAGAACGGCCGAAAGAACCTTTAAAATGGGTAAATAATTAGCTTTTGTTATACTGGGGAGCATACCAAAACAGGGGTTAACTAGTTAATATTCAAAAATACCATATTTAGATTTAATGGTTAGTTTTTTGGAATCTGAGGCCTCTACCCTACCAATAATACGAGCTTCTACCCCAAAGGATTCCGATACTTCCATGATATCGGAAGCAATGTTTTCATTTACATATAATTCCATGCGGTGCCCCATATTGAACACTTGGTACATTTCTTTCCAATCGGTACCACTTTCTTCCTGAATTAATCGGAATAATGGCGGGACATCGAAAAGATTATCCTTTATTACATGTACTTGATCCACAAAATGAAGTACCTTGGTTTGCGCTCCCCCGCTACAGTGAACCATTCCGTGAATCTGTTTTCTATCTATTTTAGAAAGTATACTTTTTATAATGGGTGCATAGGTTCGAGTAGGTGAAAGCACCAATTTCCCTGCATCCAGCGGACTATCCGAAACGTCATCCGTTAGTCGCTTAGAACCTGAATATACCAGCGCTTCTGGAACAGCGGCATCATAACTCTCTGGAAAATTCTCGGCCAGAATTTTATGGAATACATCATGGCGGGCCGAAGTAAGACCATTGCTACCCATTCCTCCGTTGTATTCAGACTCGTAGGTGGCTTGACCAAACGAAGCCAATCCCACAATAACATCACCTTCTTGGATCTGTGCATTATCGATAACATCGTCCCTTTTCATTCGGGCCGTTACCGTAGAATCTACTATAATTGTACGCACCAAATCTCCAACATCGGCCGTTTCACCACCAGTGGAATGAATGGTAACCCCAAACTCCTTAAGATCGGAAATCAATTCTTCGGTTCCATTAATGATAGCGGAAATCACTTCACCAGGAACCAAGTTTTTATTCCTCCCAATCGTAGAAGAAAGAAGAATATCATCTACTGCGCCGACACATAATAGGTCGTCAATGTTCATAATCAAAGCATCTTGTGCAATCCCTTTCCAAACCGATACATCCCCTGTTTCCTTCCAATACATATAGGCAAGGGAAGATTTGGTTCCTGCTCCATCGGCGTGCATGATGAGGCAATGTTCTGGACTCCCGGTAAGATAATCTGGAACAATTTTACAAAAGGCCTTTGGGAAAAGCCCTTTATCCACATTCTTTATGGCATTGTGCACATCTTCTTTCCCGGCTGAGACTCCTCTTTGGGCGTAGCGCTTTGAAATTTCTTGGCTCATTGTCCTAGTTTAATGAGGCAAAAATACACAATGAAAAAACGTCCCAAAAATTAGGGACGCTTTTTATTCGAATGTTCTTTTAATTATTCCCAGTCTGGCATAAATGCATCGGTAAACAATTGCTGTCTCAATTGCAATATATCACTAAATACAAATTTGTAAATATTGCGTTGCGAGACACCATCATTTGAAGTGTTCATAAAGATAACGGAGCCCTCATCCGGTGAATATCGCGCATCCAGATCATTGGTCCCAGACGGTTTATCGGTGGCCAGTTCTGTACTACTTCCATCGCTAAATCGGTATTCGAAAATACGGGTATCCAACTGACGGTAATAGGCACTTTGGAACCCTGAAACGTCCTGAGTGTAAAGTAATTTGGTTCCATCGATGGAATAATCGATGCCTCCCAAGGCACCGGGTTCATTTTCGACAACCACAGCTACCTCAGTACCTGTATTGGGATCGAGAATTACTATTCGAGCATTGTAACCTTCAGAATTATTAGTTTTTATGGCGATAAGATCGTTGGCTTCATTCGTGTCAATCTCGGTAATGAAGGTATCTAACGGTGCTTCATAGACAAATACACGACCAGTTCCATTGGCATTGATGGAATACAATCTATTTAAATTGGGATAGTAAATTTTTTCTCCGTTCGGGAACCAAGCAAAATCTACCTCATCCTGTCTAAATCCTACTACAGGTACCTGGTCGGTCACTTGATTGATTTCGGTCCCATCGAAATTCATGGTAAACAAATGTGTGTCTGCCCCTACAGTTCTAAGGAACGCCAATTTTCCTCCCTGAATACTCTTTCTGGGTCTGAAACTATTTTCTGATGAAGATGTAAGCTGAAACAATCCTTGATCTGGGTCTCCATTCTGCTCTAAGATGTCATCCCCAGAGAAAATCACGTTGTTATTCCCCTGCTTCTTAACGAAAAAGAATCGCTTGTCTATTAGATTCACCGTAGAAAAGCTACTGATGGAACTTTCCACCGGTGGATTTATATCATCTGAAGCGCTTACTTGCCAGAAATAGTTGGTACCTACGCTCAATCCTGACACTGTATAGGTGGTGTCTTCAAGATTTTCTGTCATCATTATTTCATTGGTAGTACCATTCCGCAACTCGAAGGTATAAACGATGGGGTCGGTATCGTTGTCGGAAGAATTCCAAACGAAATCCAGCTGTGTTTCAATCCCACTGGCATTGTCTTCTGGAAATACCAATACAGGAGCCAAAGGCTCTATGTTATTTACCGAAGTTTCCAACAATTCGAACACCACATTTACCGTTCTTCCATCCTGAATATTGGCCGGCTCAAATCCAGTAATGAAATCGTTCACTTCTGCTTGTACAGAGTAATCGCCTACTTGTACCTGACCAATATTAAAATTCCCATTTTCATCAGTAAAAACCGTAGTTGTTACAGGATTGGTCGTAATCTTGGCGTTGGCCAATGGAGCATTGGTCCCTTCCTGAACTACTTTCCCTTCAAGGTTTCCAGTTCCGGTTTCGGCCAATCCATCTTCGGAGCACGAATTAAATGCAAGGCAAATTCCTGCTGTGACCGACAATATATATAGTATCTTTTTCATTGCTAATTTGTGTTAGAATTGCCAATTCCTTGAATTTCGAGTGGTGCGGTATTCTTCTTTTTTCCCAAAGAGAAACTAACCCCTACACCGAAATTGTAATAGTAATCGTCTCGTTTTCCATTTTCAAAACCATCCAACAAATCCGTGAACAGTAGACTCGATTCGAAAAAGCCCCTCACTGCCCAACGATCCGTGATCTGTGCCACCACACCCAATCCGCCTTGGATTTTGGGTTCGGGATCCAACTTTTCGAACTGTTCATCCGTCCCTGATGGATCGAACAGAACCCCTCCTCCTCCATATACGTAAGGGGTAAGGTTATCGAAAGGTAAAATCATATATTCAACATTCACATCTGCTGTAAAAAAGTCTTTATCGAAGCTAAAACTGCTTTCAAAATTCTGATAGGTAAGATTCGCCCCCAGATTGAAGTTATCGTTCAATTTATGCGAATACCCCAAGGAAGCCCCGTAGGAAAGAGGTTTCTTCTGGTAATCGCCATTCATAATAGTGGCAAAACCGGATGCATGCACCGTACCGAAGAAATCACGTTGGCGTTGCCTTCTACTATATAATAAGGTCGTTTCCTCAATCGCTTTTTCTTCTAAATAGGCATCTACCAAGTCCTGATTGGTATCTTCACCTTCTTCGGTAGACCACAAATCATCAGCAATTCCTTCGATGATAAGGGATTCTACCGCTTTCTCGATCGCATCTTTCATCGCCAATTGCACCGGTTCATTTTTGGTCATCCCCGTTTCGGCCTCCAAAAGACGTTGGAAATTCACATAGCGAAATAAACTAGCATCCACCGCTTGGGACAATATCGTTTTTGACACATAAACGGTTTTCAAGATCTTTCCGTTGGCTGTAGACACCGCCCTTAAGTAAATCGTGATCCGATCCTGACGGTACTGCGTAGATCCACCCACACCAAAGTAACGTGCACCAATTCCTCCTGTTACGATATTGGAATCGTAGGAAACAATACCTCCTTCCAATAAGATTCCCGCAAATAATAGAGGCGGTAATTTAGGCTCATTAGGGTTGGTCGTTTTTCTGAATTCGTCACGGGTTGTACGAATAATGTTTCTTTCGTTCAATAAGTTATTCAGGTTTTCCCGTTCAATTGGGGTAAACCATTTAGAATCTTCCAAGGCCTTTATAAGCATAGTGGTAGCACCCTGACTTACCGCAGTACTGAAGGTACTTCCGTTTTCAACGCTTTTGTATTGTCCCGTCTGATCCTTGAAATTATAAACCCCTACCACAACAGGTTCCTGAGGTAAAGGAAAATCCTCAAGAATCTTACTTCGGGGCGTGCGTTCTCCTATACGGGCATCCTCCGGTTTATAGGGTTGGTTAAAATAGGTTCCGCAGGCCGTAAGCAGTTGACATGCAACCAATAAATAGAAAAGCTTCTTCATGAAGAATATATGGGTTGTTAATTAGGAACTATAATCTGTGTTTGTTCCCCAGTGGAAGTATCTAAGATATTCACGACTAGTCCTTCGCCCGAATCAAAAATTTCCAATTCCAAGCTACCGAACGTAAAGGTACCTTCTGAGAGACCATCACCCAATTGACTGGAAAAAATACTTCGCTCCAATTGGTTCAGCAATTGCCGATTGAGGTCTTCGGTGAACTCCTGTAAGTCGGTTCGTTCATCGTCGTCATTTGGATCTGTAAATGAATTCTGAGCATTGGCTGCATTGAGAAGCCATTGGTGATTGAAGGTATCTCCTCCAAAGGCAGGATTTACAGGCCTGTATACCAATTGCTGACCAAAGGCAGCCATGGATACAAACAGTATTGCGAGGGTTAGGGTCGTTTTCATAACTATAAATCTAATACTTTTTAACCAATCTTCGACTTTTCCGTACTTGACGGAAATAAATGTTGGTTCTTCGAATAGCCTCAAACACCATTTGGTCGACATAATCGGCTCTCGGATTCAAAAAAAACTGGAAAATAATAATATCTCCCGCTTGTACAACTATTTTGGTACTGGTACCCAGCCCAAATACTTCATTCACCACTACTACTTCTTCTCCTTCGATCTTATCGAAAGAATACTTTTGTGCATAAGCACGAAAAAAGTCCCTTCCGGGTTTCGTTTTAGTGTTCTCTACCACAATTCCTTTTAGCACCAAACCGTCGGCACCGCTGTATACCTTATCATCGGAAACGGAATTGTTTTTTGCCACTACCTTTTCATCACCCGCTGTTTCTCTTATCTCATTCATTATGATACGATCCTTACCAACAATCTTATCATCCTTATCATACAAAAGCAATAAAGCAATGGTTCTTGTATTAAGCTTGGCATTTACATTTAGGGTGGGCAATCTTTTCTTTTCGGCAGCCCGCAAAACTAGCCTACCGGTTTTTTCATCTTTTGAAAGGTTGTTCCCTATGGAGTCGTTCTTAAAAATGCTGAGGACATAGCGAATGGATCGATCACTATCTGTTTTGTTCACGGCAAATCCGGTGACATCAAAAAACTCACCGTTGGATGCAATATCCAAATTGGCCTCGATTTCTGTATTGTAAATCTGGGAATAACCTCCTATAGTAAAGAGGATTGAAAACAAAAAGGCAATGTGAATCGCCGCCCGATCCATGATCCGTTAATTGAAGTTTCTAATAATAACGGTCTGGGATTCCCCAGTCATATTGATCTTCATCTCATCTGAAATGGAATTCTTACCATACATAGTAAGATTTTGTCCATTTCCGTTTTGGATCAATTGAAGGTTGTGAACGGTACTACCCGAGCTGAAATCAACAAAGCTATGACGATTTCCGCTTTGAACAACGGTTTCATTGATAGCTTGAGCTTCAACATTTAAGTAAATATTATTGGAGTCTCCCTTTTGAAGAAGGTTGAAAGACACATCATTAGATCTGGCATTGGCCGTAATACGGTTGTTATCACCAATCTGATCTATAAAAATACCGCTCGAAGTCCCTTGTTGGGATTGAGTGATTGCAGCGGTTGAAACGCTTTCCCGTTTTACACTATTTAACTGTGCTTCGGAATTATCTGTACGATACGTTTGCCCCAACACAGTTCCACAAGCCATAACGCCCGCAAAGAATACTAATATGGTTAGCTTATTCCACATAATTTCAACTTACACTTTATAAAGATACAAAATAATTAAAAAGGGTAAGGGCGGTGATTACCACCCTTACACCTTTCAGTTAGGAGTTAAAAGCGATTATCCTTTTTCTTAGTTACTCTGGGTAACCATAGAACTGTTTCCAGCTCCTACTTGTGTAACACAACTGGAGTGTGAAGCTCCTAATTGTGATACTGTACTAGTGTTTCCTATTCCGTCCTGATACACTTTACTGTAATTGTCATCACCTGTTTGTGATACCGTGCTGGAATTGAACAATCCATTTTGGTAAACCTCACTTTCGTTGTCGTTACCTGTTTGGATTACTCCACTAATGTTATAATCTCCTACTTGGTCTACATCACTAACGTTATCGTTACCGAACTGCTTTACGTCACTAAAGTTTCCGAATCCAGTTTGGTCAACTTCACTATAGTTTCTGTTACCACTTTGCAATACGCTACTGTTGTTCAAAGTTCCATCTTGATCAACATAGCTGTCATTGTCATCACCGGTTTGAGCAACACCAGAAGTATTGCTAGTACCGTTTTGGTCTACATCGGAGAAGTTTCTCTCACCGTTCTGGATTACTAAAGATCCATTCCCGGCTCCAATTTGCAACACGTAAGCAACATTGTCGTTACCATTTTGGCCAACACCACTTCCATTGAAGTCGCCTTGTTGGTCCACAAAGGCAAAGTTAGTGTTCCCCATTTGAAGAACGTTACTTGTGTTGTTATCTGAGTCATCACCAGATGTGTACTGATCTACGTGGGCATAGTTTCCGTTACCCGTTTGGGTAATGTCGCTCATGTTACCATCGTTACCAGAACTCAGTCCAAGGAATCCTTGGTGTGCGTATGCGTTGTTGTCATTTCCACTTTGAGTTACAGTAGAGGTATTCCCATCACCCAATTGTTGAGTGTCTTGGTAGTTGTCATTACCATCTTGTAAAACCGTAGATCCGTTGGTGGCACCCATTTGAAGAACGTCACTTTCGTTATCGTTCCCTAATTGGTCCACATCGGAGTCATTCATATACCCAACTTGTGTAACATCGGAGTCATTTCCACTTCCGGCTTGATACACATCACTGGTATTCATTTGTCCATACGATATACCTCCTACTAGGAGTGCAACCGCATATGTTAAAACTTTTTTCATAGTTAGAAAGAAAAATGGGTCCTGTAGATTCTTAGGTCCACAGGACCATTAAAAATTGGTTAGTTACTTTGAGTTACAGTACTGCTGTTACCGTTTCCGAACTGCCCCACTAAACTGCTGTGAGAAGATCCAGACTGGCTAGTGCTGTTATAGTTAGAGTCACCAACTTGAAGCGTACGGCTATAGTTGAATACTCCGTTTTGAGTAGCATACGCTTGGTTCATATCTCCTTCTTGTCTGTTCTGAGCGTCGTTGTCATCTCCAGTTTGAGAAATGTCAGCGATGTTGTTGTCTCCTACTTGGTAGTTTCCGAAGAATCCTCCGTTAGCAAGGTTACGGTTACCATTTTGAGAGATAGAAGACCAGTTACCGTCTCCGTACTGTCCAGTTCCAGAGTCGTTGTCGTCTCCATCTTGGTCATTAGAAGCAGTATTACTGTTACCATCCTGACGGATACCCCATACTAATCCAGGTCCTCCACCTTGGTTACGGTTACCATCTTGGTCAGAGTTAGCGGTGTTGTTATCACCTGTCTGAGTTGTGATGAAGTGGTTCTCCATTCCTGTTTGGAAAGAGTTAGAGAAGTTGTCGTTTCCGTACTGCTCTGTAAGGTTGTCGTTGTCATCACCAATCTGACGAACACCGAAGTTACCACCATTAGCAATGTTTCCATTACCCAACTGATCGATCACAGACCAGTTACGGTTACCTTCTTGAGACGTACCAGCGTTGTTGTCGTCTCCAACAGAAGATGTAGAAGAGTAGTTATCGTCTCCTAACTGACGAGTTCCCCAGATTAGAGAAGGTCCTCCTCCTAGGTTACGGTTACCTTCTTGGTAAACGTCTGCGTCGTTGTTAGCTCCTACTTGATCTACGTCGAAATCGTTGTCATCACCAATCTGATCTACATCAGAATCGTTCATTACTCCTACTTGAGTTACTTCGGAAGCGTTTCCGTCTCCGGTTTGGTCTACATCAGAAAGGTTCATGTAACCTGTCTGGCTTACAGAAGATCCATTACCGCTACCTGTTTGGGTAACAGTGCTCGTATTCATTTGACCGAATGCGATTGCTGCACAAAATAAAGCAGCTACAGTTAAAACTAGATTTTTCATAATTCTCTTTGTTTATTAAAATAATGGTTAATTAAATTCTTACTTATTAGTTACTTTGAGTTACTGTAGAAGAGTTGCTGTTTCCAATCTGATCTACAATACTAGAGTGAGAAGCACCTGTTTGGCTAGTGTTAGCAAAGTTCATGTTCCCATCCTGAGTAATACGGCTGAAGTTCAACACACCATCTTGAGTTGCAGTGGCATCGTTGTCATCACCCAACTGAGTGTTTTGAGCATCGTTATCATCTCCAAACTGAGAGATAGCAGCCGTGTTACCGTTTCCTACTTGGAAGTTTCCGTAGAATCCACCGTTCGCGTCGTTACGGTTACCTACTTGAAGAATGCTAGATGTGTTTCCGTCTCCAAACTGTCCAGTTCCAGAGTCGTTGTCATCTCCATCCTGCTCGCTAGTAGCAGAGTTTCCGTTTCCTTCCTGACGAGTTCCCCATAGGAAGTTACCGTTGTTACGGTCTCCAAATTGGAAAGCAGTTGCGAAGTTGTCGTCACCGATTTGAGTAGTCGTGTAGTCGTTCTCATCACCAATCTGGAAAATACCGAAGTTCCCTCCATTGGCAGTGTTACGGTTACCTACTTGGTCGATAGCGGCTGTGTTATCGTTACCCCACTGTGCAGTACCTGCGTTATTGTCGTCTCCTACAGAAGAAGTAGTAGAGTAGTTACGCATACCGTCTTGGTTAGTTCCCCAAATTAAAGAAGGTCCTCCTCCAAGGTTACGATCACCTTCTTGGTAAACGTCAGCCTCGTTGTCGGTTCCAACCTGATCAACATCAAAATCGTTGTCATTACCAATCTGATCTACGTCAGAATCGTTAGTAACACCACTTTGAGTTACCTCGGAAGCATTTCCGTCTCCTGTTTGGTCTACATCAGAAAGGTTCATGTACCCAGTCTGGCTTACAGAAGATCCATTGCCGCTACCTGTCTGGGTAACAGTGCTAACGTTCATCTGTCCGAACATTGCTGCTACACACATAATAAAGGCAGCACTTAACATTAGTTTTTTCATAATTAAATTTTCGATAAAGGTTAATAAATACTTGTTAAACAATAAATTACACACATTATAAGCCGCTTAAATTAAGCGGTAGAACGGAGGGTCGCTCATAAAATTGATTATGAACAACTCGGGGCTGTTTTACGATAAATTATGTTGAGGAGAGTGCAAGCCGTTGAAGGGTTATGACTAGTTGTAATTTGGTTCTCAACGGTCAATTGCATTTCAAAGATGTGAAAAAAAACCGTAAACTATATACGTACTTATACGTACACCTAAAGGATCGAAAACGTTTTGTAGGAATTTACTCGTTAATGAAATTTTGGTTGTTGGACAATCCACATCAAAAAATCGGCAAAGAGCACAAAAGGGGCCTATTTTAGCAAATGTTAATTTTTTGTTAAAATTAATGTAGTTTTCTTACAATTGCTGTTCAAGATCATTTTCCCTTGAAAATCAAGCAAATAAAAGGGATAACACCTATATATGCCTTTATTAAGGGGTACCTTTCGGTGTAATTTCCTACAGTGTCTTAAAAAACAAAAACCCCGCAAATTACTTGCGGGGTTCGTGGATTAACCATTAACAATTATTAGTGTGTAAACAATAACTCTCTGTATTTGGTAAGTGGCCAGATTTCATCATCCACCAACAGCTCCAATTTGTCACAGTGGTATCTAATTTCATCGAAATAGGGTTTCACTTTATCGCAGTATGCAAAAGCGCGCTCCTCTGCATCCTCCATCTTATTGGCCTTCTTACGCTCGTTGATCATATCTGTGATCCCTTTATTGATTTTTGCAATATGTCCGCTTATAGACTCGATAAGCTCCATTTGCTCTCCGGCATACTTCTTAAAGTCTTTACCGTAGATATCCTTTAATCCCTGAACATTTTCTATCAAAATATTCTGATAGTGAATTCCTGTAGGAATTACATGGTTTCTGGCAATATCACCCAACACACGTCCTTCAATCTGGATACGCATGGCATATTCCTCGACCTCGATCTCGTGTCGTGCTTCTATCTCCACCTTGCTCATGATACCCAACTCTTCATACAATGAAATGGTCTTTTTCGAAACTTGTGCTTCCAGGGCTTCAGGAGTGGTCTTATTGTTACTCAACTTTCTTTTGGCAGCTTCCTTTTCCCAGGCTTCACCATAACCGTCTCCTTCGAAACGGATACGCTTGGATTCCTTAATATATAGCTTAAGGACATTGAATATTGCATCGTCCTTTTTCATTGCCTTATCTTTTATAAGGGCATCGACATCTGCTTTGAATTCGATCAACTGTTTTGCCATGATGGCGTTCAAAACCGTCATTGGCTTTGCACAGTTGGCCGTAGAACCAACAGCACGGAATTCAAATTTGTTTCCGGTAAACGCAAAAGGAGAGGTTCTGTTACGATCGGTATTATCTAATAGGATCTCAGGAATCTTTCCTACGACGTTTAATTTTAAATCTGTTTTAGCTTCCGGAGAAAGCTTCCCGTTCTTCAGTTTTTCCAATTCATCCAACACAGCAGTCAACTGTGATCCAATAAATACTGAAATGATCGCTGGAGGTGCTTCGTTGGCTCCCAAGCGGTGATCGTTACTTGCGCTGGCAATGGCCGAACGCAATAATTCTTCGTATTTGTTTACCGCAGCAATGGTATTGATAAAGAAGGTAAGAAACTGAAGGTTCTTCATAGGCGTACTACCTGGGCTCAACAAGTTCACTCCGGTATTCGTCGCCAATGACCAGTTATTGTGCTTACCACTACCATTAATACCTGCAAAAGGTTTTTCGTGCAATAATACTTTAAAGTTATGACGATCTGCCACCTTGTTCATCACATCCATTAATAAGGAGTTGTGATCGACCGCCAAATTAGCCTCCTCGAAAATAGGTGCCAATTCAAATTGGTTGGGTGCTACCTCATTGTGTCTTGTCTTTACAGGAATTCCCAACAACATACATTCGTTCTCCAAATCCCTCATATAGTTAAGGACACGTGTAGGAATGGAACCAAAATAATGATCGTCCAATTGCTGTCCTTTAGCAGAGGCATGCCCTAATAATGTTCTTCCCGCCAAGTTGATGTCGGGTCTCGATTTGGCCAACGCCTTATCAATAAGGAAATACTCCTGTTCCCATCCCAAGGTTGGGTTTACCTTGGTTACATTTTTGTCGAAATACTTCGCTACGGCAGTTGCTGCATGATCTACAGATTGCAACGCGCGCAACAAAGGGGTTTTATTATCCAAGGCCTCTCCAGTATAGGCAACGAAAACCGTTGGAATACATAAAGTAGTACCATAAATAAATGCAGGTGATGTAGGATCCCAAGCTGTATACCCTCTTGCTTCGAACGTATTACGGATTCCTCCATTAGGGAAGGAAGAAGCATCCGGCTCCTGTTGCACTAATTGTCCACCTCCAAATTTCTCAAGGACGCCACCGCCTCCTGTAGTTTCGAAAAATGCATCATGCTTTTCCGCTGTAGAACCGGTCAATGGTTGAAACCAGTGGGTGTAATGGGTCGCCCCTTTGGCAATGGCCCATTCTTTCATTCCTGTAGAAATTTGGTCCGCTACCCCACGGTCTATTTTAGAGCCATTCTCGATTGCATCTATGACACTATTGAAAGACTCTTTGGTGATGTATTGCCTCATGGCGGCTTCGTTAAATACATTCTTACCAAAAATAGCAGAACGTCTTTCGGCTTCTTGTACCTCAACAACAGGTCTGTTTAGGCTTTCTTTAATTGCTTGAAATCTTAATGTGGACATTTCTTTATGTACTTTTTAAGGGTTTAGTTCTGAAAAATTCAGAAATTTCCATTTAACGGAGCAAAAATATGCTATTTAATAAACATACCCCCTAAATTTTTAGGGTAAGTTATCAAAAAAGTAAAATTTTATGTTGACAACCCCCTAAATTTTGGTTGTTTACAATATTAATATGAAGAAAATAAGGATTTGGGCAAAAAATCTAGTCGATAAAAGCCAAACTCACGAAGACAGCATAAGCAATTACAATGACCAGCCCTTTGTATTTGCCAATACTGAATCGCTTGGGCAAGAACGCCAAAGGAATTAGAACCGCAGCAAACCCAATCATCCAGAAAATATCATGGGACAAAACCTTAACCCCATCTGGCGTAAGTGTGCCGGATGAATCCAACATGGAGATGGGTTGAATAAGAGCAGTAATACCCAATACGGAAGCAATGTTGAAAATATTGGAACCTATCAAGTTCCCCAACGAAAGTGCTTTTTCCTTTTTAAGCGCCGCAATTACCGAAGCCGCCAACTCGGGCACACTGGTACCCACTGCGATCATCGTTACTGCTATGACACCTTCGCTCACACCCATGGTCTTGGCCAAATCCACTGCGCCTTTTACTAATAGTTCACTGCCTCCCCATAAAGCCAAACCACCAATGAGCAACCAAAGGAAAATCTTGACACCAGAAACCCGGGCCAAAGCATCATCTACCTCTTCAGAAACTTCTGCCTTTTTAGATTTTCGCGCCCGCGCAATGAGAATCCATAGATAAACGATAAGTGCAAGGACCAAGGCCACACCTTCGGTAGTATCTATTTGGTTGTCATTGTTCAGTAAAAAGTAAAGGGCTACGGAAAGGAGCATCATCACCGGCCAGTTAAACTTATAGAAATCCCTATCGATGGCCAGCGGGCCTATAATGGCCGTAATTCCCAACACCAAACCAATATTCGCAATATTGCTCCCAATTACATTTCCCAAGGAAATCGATGAATAACCATCCATGGCGGCCTGCACGCTTACCAAGAGTTCGGGTGCCGAAGTAGCAAACGAAACCACGGTAAGACCAATGACCATTCTAGAAAGATTGAACTTGAAAGAAAGGGCCACAGACGCCCTTACCAAAAACTCCCCGCCTACCACAAGCAAGGTAAGCCCAATTAGAATGTACAGTATACTCATAAACTAAGGCGAAGATAATTATATATATAGGTATCCCTTCAAAAGATTAGGGATAGATTTCAAAAATATTTCAACAAAAACACAATACACAACTATAATTTCAGTTATTTAACTACAAAATTAGTTGTATAACTATAAAAATAGTTTTAAGTTTGCTTATCATCAATCAAATAATGCGTTTTATGTACCGAATCATATTGCTTATGTTGGCGATAGCAAGCCTTTCCTGCAAAGAGCAAGGCAAGGAATTATCCCATGTTACAGATAACAAGCTTGCAAACATCGCTCCTTACCTTCAAAAAATTTCCATGGAAGGTTTTTCGGGCTCCGTACTTATCAACTACAAAGGGGCACTTTTTACCCAAGGATATGGAAGTAATGACGAACGTTTGGGCATTCCCAATTCTGAAGAAACCGTTTACGACATAGGTTCCATCACCAAACAATTCACCGGTGCCGGTATCCTTAAACTGGAAATGATGGGTAAACTCTCCTTAGAAAATACGCTTCCCGATTACTTCAGCAATGTACCTGAAGATAAAAAAGACATTACCATTCACCATTTGCTAACTCATTCTTCAGGTCTTATTGACGGGTTCGGAAATGATTATGATGCTATTTCCGAAAGTGATTTTTTAAATCATCTCTGGAACACCGACCTATTGCACAAAGTCGGATCTAAATACCATTACTCTAATGTGGGATATAGCCTTTTATCCCTTATCATTGAAAAGGTTTCTGCCCAAACCTATGAGAAATTTCTCTCGGAACAATTGTTCCTTCCTGCTGGGATGAATCAAACGGGCTATTCCTTACCGCAATGGGAACCAAATGCAGTGGCTACCGGTTACCACAATGAAACCGCCTTAGGAAAACCCAATGAGCAACATTGGGATGGAGATGAACCTTATCTTCACCTAAAGGGTAACGGCGGTATTCTCTCTACGGTTGGTGATATGTATAAGTGGCACCAAGCATTAGTAAACAATGACATCCTGGACGCTAAGGCAAAGGAAAAGTACTATTACCCTC
>JAHQVM010000033.1 GCA_019634365.1 Flavobacteriaceae bacterium
CATACCAACTCGGTGTTTATTATCGACAAGGAAAGAAACCTTAGAGGCAGAAATGACGATGAAGACGTGGGGATGTTGTATGGTTTCAATGCTGCCGATTATGCCGAGATCAATAACAAAATGGACGATGATATAAAAGTTGTATTGGCAGAATACAGATTGGCCCTTAAGAAGTACAAAGCCGATCGTAAAGATGATTTTAGGGATACCCATCTAAAATGACATTTCCATGAAGAATTATTCATACGTAGGCATATCGTTTATCATTTTATTATTTGGGATCTGGGCGGTTCCAAAAATAGTGGACCGTATGTCTGGAGGTCATGAAATGGCTACCATCGGTAAAGTAGCCGATTTTAATTTTACCAGCCACCGCGGGGCAACTATTGACAATAACAGCTATAAAGGGAAAGTGTATATCGCCGAGTTCTTCTTTACTACATGCCCTTCCATATGCCCAATTATGAATCAGAATATGGTGAAGGTTCAGAATGAGTTTTACGGAAACCCCAACCTAGGCATAGCATCCTTTAGTATAGACCCCGAATACGACACGCCAGAAGTATTACGGGAATATGCCGAAAGTTATGGGATTACGAATCCCAACTGGCATTTGTTAACCGGAGACAAGGATGCCATTTTTAAATTGGCCAATGAAGGTTTTAATCTCTATGTGGGTGAAGGTACAGAAGAGATGGGAGGCTTTGAACACAGTGGTTATTTTGCTTTGATCGACCAAGAAGGGAACATCAGGTCCCGTTTCGACGAGAACAACAACCCAATTATTTATTACGATGGATTGGAGGCCGAAGGCATTCAAATGTTGATAGAAGATATAAAACAGTTATTGCAATAATATGGAGCAGGAGCAACAATCAACTAAAAAGTACAACGTCTGGATTTTGATCCTTTCGATAGCGATTCCTCTTGTCGTTGCGGCGCTGTTCGGAATAAAAATTCCTAATGTTGAACCATTGACTTTTCTGCCGCCTATCTATGCAAGCATCAATGGACTTACAGCTATATTGTTAGTATTGGCCGTGGTGCAGATTAAAAAAGGGAATCGTGTAGCGCACGAACGCATCATGAAGATTTGCATCCTACTTTCTGTGCTCTTTTTAGGTATGTATGTGGCGTATCATATGACTTCCGAATCTACTCCTTATGGAGGTGAAGGTGCGATGCGATATGTTTATTTTATAATTCTTATCAGTCACATTCTATTGTCTATTGGAGTGATCCCGTTTGTTCTTATTACGTATGTTCGGGCTATTACAGGGAACTTTAAAATGCATAGAAAAATTGCTAAGATTACGTTCCCAATTTGGTTATATGTTGCTGTTACGGGTGTCATCGTATATCTTATGATATCGCCTTATTATTAGACTATGAAAAGAACCGTTTTCTTGTTTATTGCCCTTTGTTTGCTGGTTTCCATACCAGCAGAAGCACAATGTGCGATGTGTAGGGCCGTATTGGAGACAGAGGAAAGCGGGAATGCCGCCAAAGGAATCAACGATGGGATTGCCTATCTCATGCTTTTTCCCTACTTGCTCATTGGTACAGTGGGTTATGTGATCTACAGAATGCGAAAAAAAGCCCACCAAGAAGAAAATTAACATTTCCTTCACATAAATTTTGTAACTAAATCGGCTGATAAAAGTCTTATGGGAAAGACTTCCACTAACCAACTCTAGTAAGTCTTAACATGATTTTTGCAAAATGGCGGTGCAAACCGCTTTAAATTTGTATAGAATATATCAACTATGATAGAAATTAAGGACTTACACAAATCTTACAAGATGGGGAGCAATTCCCTCCACGTGTTAAAAGGAATCAATTTTAGTGTAGAAGCAGGCGAATTAGTAGCCATTATGGGATCTTCGGGATCGGGTAAATCAACACTCCTCAATATATTGGGGATGTTGGATGAATCCGATGAAGGTGAATATACCTTGGATGGCGTTGAAATTAAGAACCTAAACGAAACCAAAGCTGCCAAATATCGAAACAAGTTTTTGGGCTTTGTGTTTCAATCCTTCAATCTTATCAATTACAAAACGGCCGCAGAAAATGTGGCCCTTCCATTATATTATCAAGGACAAAAAAGAAAAGTACGCCAAGAGAAGGCATTAAAGTATCTGGAACAAGTTGGACTCAAGGAATGGGCTACGCACTTGCCCAGTGAGCTTTCTGGAGGGCAAAAGCAGCGTGTTGCCATTGCTAGGGCCATGGCCGCCGAACCCAAAGTGCTTTTGGCCGATGAGCCTACCGGGGCATTGGATACCAAAACTTCCTATGAAGTGATGGACTTGATTCAGAAAATCAACGATCAGGGGAATACCATATTGGTCGTTACCCACGAACCCGATATTGCCAAGATGTGCAAAAGAGTTGTTCACCTCAAAGATGGGGTTATCATGGAAGATAAAAAGATAGAACAGGTAAGGGCAGAACAGTATGTTTAGTAGAGATCGCTGGCAAGAAATTTTTCAATCCATAAGTAAGAACAAGCTCAGAACGTTCTTATCTGGGTTTACCATTACGTTGGGAATATTGATATTCACCATATTATTTGGGTTTGGTAATGGTTTGAAAAACACCTTCCAAGAATTCTTTGTAGACGATGCTACCAACACGATTTGGCTATTCCCGGGCCGTACCTCTCAACCCTATAAAGGATTCGCGACAGGTAGAAGAATTGAATTCCGTAATGACGATATAGAGGATATTAAAAAGGATTTCCCCATGTATGTGGAGTATATCACTCCTAGAATATCCAGGGGTGGGACTGCCAAGTATAAAGGGGAATCCAATACCTATACCACGAGAGCCGTGGGTCCTGCCCATCAGTTATGTGAGAAGACCATCATGATGAAGGGTCGCTATATCAATGAAAATGATATTCTAGGTAAGACCAAAAATATTGTTATTGGCCGCTTGGTGGAAAAAGACCTTTTCAAAAATGGGGAAGATGCTATGGGGAAATGGGTCGATATTGACGGTATTGCCTATAAAGTAATTGGTGTATTTCAGGATGATGGAGGTGATAACGAGGAGCGATATATTTACATGCCATATACCACAAGGCAACTCATAGAAAAAAATACCGATAAGATCGACCAAATCATTGTAGGGTTCAAATTAAGCATTGGATATGCTGGCTCCAGAGCGTTTGAGTCGAGTTTGAACAAATACATGCGGAACAAGCACGTAATTGCCCCAGAGGATCAAAACGGAATGTTTGTGAGAAATGCAGCCGAAGGGGTTAAGCAAACCCTGCAGTTTGCTAACATTCTTCAATTAGTCGTAATGTTCGTAGGTTTTGGAACTTTGTTGGCCGGAGTAATTGGTATTAGCAATATTATGGTATTTGTGGTCAAGGAACGTACAAAGGAATTGGGAATTCGTAAAGCGATGGGTGCCTCTCCAAAAAGTATTGTAGGAATGGTGCTTCAAGAATCAGTGTTCATTACTACCATAGCGGGTATTGCTGGTCTCATTATTGGAATGGGAATTCTCAATTCAATAGGTGTGAAGCTCGAGGATTTCTTTATCAAGAACCCATATGTGGGAACCGGAACCGTAGTGGGAGCAACCCTTCTCCTTATCTTTTTTGGTGCCATTGCGGGATATATACCGGCGAGAAGAGCCGCCAAAATTAAACCGATTGTTGCACTTAGAGACGAATAGTTATGAAATTTATTTTTGACAGAGATACTTGGCAAGAAATTTTCGGTTCCATTCGAAAGAATAAACTGAGAACTGTGATCACGGTCATTGGAGTGCTGTGGGGGATTTTCGTGTACATCGGGCTTTCTGGTGCAGCCAAAGGATTGGATAATGGTTTTGAAAAGGAGTTCAGTGATATTGCAACCAACAGTATGTTCGTATGGGCACAACGTACCAGTATGCCCTACGAAGGTTTTAAGATTGGGCGATCCATTCAGTTAAAACTAGGAGATGTAGAAGCGCTAGAAAATAGGCATCCGGATATTCAATTCATTGCCCCTAGAAATGTAAAAGGTGTATTTGGCGATTCCCCTGCCCAAGTAGTTAGGGGATTGAAATATGGTAGCTATTCTACCTTTGGTGACTTTCCTGTGGTTGATAAAATTTCGAAAAAGAAGATATACGATGGTGGCCGCTTCTTAAACGATGAGGACATTGAGAAAGAAAGAAAAGTTTGCGTCATCGGAGAGCGCGTTCAGAAAGAATTGTTTGAAAAGGATGAGAATCCATTGGGACAGTATGTGCGGATCGACAATATCTACTTCCAGGTGGTGGGTGTTCATAAATATGAAGAAGGCGGTGGTTTCGAAGACGACAGCTCTATCTTTATTCCATTCTCCACCTATCAGAAAATTTACAATATGGGAGATAATGTATCATGGTTTGCCATTGCGGCTTACGATGATGCCGAGATTGTAGGGCTCGAAAAAGATATTAAGCAATCCTTAAAGAGAATCCATCAGGCGCATCCCGATGATGAGCGCGCCTTTGGTTCATTTAACCTAGGAGAGGCGTTTGGAAAGATCATGGGATTCTCCAAAGGGATGAATTTCCTTTCCCTAATTGTGGGAATAGCAACCATCATTGCAGGAGTAATTGCTATTGGTAATATCTTGCTTATTTCGGTGAAAGAGCGGACTAAGGAATTAGGGGTTCGAAGGGCCTTGGGAGCAACACCAAGGGAAGTTCGTGGCCAGATCATTCTGGAATCCGTGTTCCTAACCATCGTTGCAGGAATCGTAGGAATTATTTGCGGTGCTTTTGTACTGGCAGGGATTAATGCTGCAACCGCAGGTCAAGATGGATTCCCGTATACCAACCCCACTGTACCCATTCCCTATGTCATAGGAGCCTTATTAATCATGATTACCTTGGGTACATTAATAGGACTTATTCCAGCTCAACGAGCTGTAAGTATAAAACCCATAGACGCATTAAGAGAAGAGTAATAACCAACTGAAATATTTAAATCATTTACGAATGAAAGTTTTAAAGTACATATTCTTAGCATTTATAATTATTGGTGGAATCTTTGCCGTAGGCTATTTTGTGAAATCCAACAGCAAATCTCCAGTAACGTATAACACAGAGAAAGCCTTTTACACCACTATCGAAGAAAAAACCGTTGCCACGGGTAAGGTGGTTCCAGAAGATGAGGTGCAAATCAAACCTCAAATTTCGGGTATTATTCAGGATATCTATGTTGAGGAGGGAGATTCTATCGTAGCAGGAGCCCTTATCGCTAAGGTGAAGGTAGTTCCTAACGAACAGACTTTGAACAGTTCTCGGGGACGTGTTCAGAATGCCCAAGTCGCTCTCAATAATGCAGAGATCCAGTACAATCGTAACAAAGCACTATTCGAAAAGGGTGTTATTTCCCTAAACGAATATCAGAACTTTGAGCTGTCTTATAATCAGGCAAAATTAGAACTTGGTAATGCCCAGAGCGATTACCAAATTATCCGTGTGGGTTCTGCTGGGGGTTCTACCATGGCAAACACCAATATTACAGCTACGGTGTCAGGAACCATTTTGGAGATCCCAGTAAAAGAAGGGGATCAAGTTATCCAAAGTAATAATTTCAACGACGGGACCACAATCGCAACCATAGCCGATCTTAATAAGATGATCTTTGAGGGAAAGGTAGATGAAGCCGAAGTAGGGAAACTAGAAATAGACATGCCTTTAAAAGTAAGTTTGGGAGCCATTCAGGATACGGAGTTCGACGCGAAACTTCGATTTGTAGCACCCAAAGGAAATGAAGAGCAGGGAGCGGTACAGTTCAAAATTGAGGGTGAAGTATATTTGGACGATAGCTATTTCATTAGAGCAGGCTACAGTGCCAATGCATCTATTGTACTTCAGAAGAAGGACAGTGTGTTTGCTATTAAGGAAGCGCTACTTCAGTTCGATAAAATAACCCAGGAACCCTTTGTTGAAATCCTTACAGGTGAACAGGAATTTGAAAAGAAAGATGTTGAGGTCGGAATTTCTGATGGGATCAATGTTGAAATCCTTTCGGGGATTACCGAAAGTGACGAGATCAAGATTTGGAATAAAACGGAGCCGATAAAGAAGAACGAAGAAGAGGAAGAAGGAGAAGAAGAAGCGGCAAATTAATCATAGATTTGCCTAGGCTTGCCTGGCAACCTTGTAACACTTTCAACAATCAAAAGACAAATCCAACAATTAGATTCGATCATGAGGAATATTGTATTGATACTACTATTACTGTGCCTAACCGTTACAGTACAAGCCCAAACCAAGAAGTGGACGTTAAGGGAATGCGTTCAGCATGCACTGGACAATAACATTTCCATAAAACAAAGCGAACTGGATGTAGAGCTTGCAGAAATTGAAAGAAGTGATGCCTTGGGGAATTACCTTCCATCGCTCAACGGTTCTGCTTCCAATTCATGGAACACAGGTCTTACCCAGAACATTACTACTGGGGTGCTGGAAAATCAAACTTCCAGAAACTCCTCCTATAGCATTACGGCTGGGGTTACAGTATTCAATGGTTTGAGCAATCTGCGGGCAATGCAACGTGCCAAGATTTCTAAATTGGCTGCCGAATATGGTCTTTCCAAAATGGAGGATGATATTTCACTGTTTGTGGCCAATGCATATCTTCAGGTATTGACCAACAAGGCCAACTTGGAAGCTACTATCTCACAAAACGAGGTAACCCTAGAACAGATTAACAGAACCCAGGAGTTGGTCGACGCAGGGGTATTGCCAAAAGGGGATCTGTTGGAGATACAGGCTACCGATGCCACCGAAAAACAGAGCATAGCAGTAGCCGAGAATAATGTGAAAATTTCGCTGGTGAGTTTGGCCCAACTGCTTTTGGTGAAGGATTATGAGAATTTCGATATCGAAGATGAGGGTTATGACATTATAGACGAGGGTATTTCAGCCAAGGGGGTAGCAGAAATTATTGCTTCTGCGCAAGAAAATAGAAGTGAGGTTAAAATAGCACAGGCTAATTTCGATTTGGCACAGAAGGACCTTCAATTGGCGAAGTCTGCACTTTACCCAACACTTACAGCATTTTTCAATTACAATACTAGGGAAACCGATTTGCCTAGGGGAATAGAGACTATTGTAGATAGCGATAACCCGATCACTATTGGTGAAACACCAATAGGAGTCGTAGATGGAACTGGAGAATCGGTATTCGGGATAGAACCCAATATCGTAGGATTCCGGGAATTGGATCCTTTGCCTTTTACGGAACAGTTATATCTTAATGATGGTATTTCTTACGGAGTTCAACTAAATGTTCCTATTTTTAATGGGTTCTCCGTTCGCAACAATGTGAAGCGTAGCGAAGTGAATATGAAAAGACAGGAATTCCTGTTGGAGCAATCTAAATTGGATCTGGAGTCTACCGTGTATCAGGCCTATGTAGACGCAAAAGGATCCTTGAAGGCCTTCGAAGCAGCTCAAAAAGCAGTCGAATCTCAAGAATTGGCGTATCAATATGCCAAGGATCGCTATGATGTTGGATTAACCAATGCATTCGACTTTAGCCAGTCTAAATTGAGATACGATAATGCTCAGATTGAACTGAATAGATCCAAATATGATTACATTTTTAAATTAAAAGTGTTAGAATTGTACTTTGGAATCTCCGCTACGGATCTAAAGTTTTAGTCATGAAAAGAAAAACCCTTATTATCCTGCTCGTTATCATAGGGGCAATAGCATTTATGGCATTGCTCTTTGTTGGTAAGAATAAGAAACGGGATGTAAGGGAAGTTGAGATTTCGAATATTGAACCCATCACCATTGTAGAAACCGTTGCTGCTACCGGAAAGATACAACCCGAAGTAGAAGTAGCACTTTCATCAGAAGTTTCGGGTGAAATCATTGAATTGCCTATAAAAGAAGGGCAGCAGGTTGCTAAGGGTGATCTATTGGTGAAGATTAACCCAGACCTTATTCAGAGTTCCCTCAATCAAGCACAAGCCACATTACAGAATGTGAGATCTATGCTGGCACAATCTGAAGCCAGCCTTAAGAACGCCGAACTCAATTATAACAGGAACAAATCCCTTTTTGAAAAGGGTGTAATTTCCAAGTCCACTTGGGATCAGTCTGTGGCCGATTATGAAATGGCCCAGGCCAATAAGCAGGCAGCCTATTATAATGTACAAAGTGCAGCGGCTAGTGTAAAGCAAACGAGGGACAATCTTTCTCGTACTTCCATCTTTGCACCCATGGATGGTACCATTTCCAAACTTTCGGTAGAATTGGGAGAGCGAGTGGTAGGAACCGCGCAAATGGCAGGAACCGAGATCGTACGCGTTGCCAATCTTAACAACATGGAAGTTGAGGTAGATGTGAATGAAAATGATATTGTGAAGGTAGAAATTGGAGATTCTACCATTGTTGAGGTCGATGCCTATTTAAAAAGGGAATTTAAAGGATTGGTTACCGAAATAGCCAACTCTGCAGAGAGTGCCCTTAGTGTGGATCAGGTAACCAACTTCAAGGTAAAAGTTAGAATACTTCCTGAATCGTACGAAGACCTTACCGATGGAAAACCGGATTACTATTCTCCTTTCCGTCCGGGAATGACGGCCACCGTGGATGTTATCACTGAAAGAAAGGAAGGAGTGGTTGGAGTTCCTATTAGTTCCATTGTGGTGAAGTTGCCTTCAGATACGATTACTTCCGGTAATAAGGAACCCAAAAGTACATCTTCGTCCGATGAGGAAAAATTTGAAGGCGTATTTGTCTTAGAGGGGGATAAGGCACAATTAAAGGTTGTTGAGACAGGGATTCAGGACGACACCAATATCGAGATCATCTCTGGGTTGTCTACCGATAATGTAGTTATCACAGGACCTTATAATGTGGTTACAAAACGATTGAAACCAGGTGATAAGGTAGAAGAGATGGAAGTAGCACAAGAAGAATCGGAAAACTAATGGCAAACATACTTTGCATTGAGACTGCCACAACAAATTGCAGTGTAGCGCTTTCGGTAAACGGAAGCGTTTGTTCTTTACGGGAAGACAATACCAAAGGGTATTCCCATGCAGAAAAACTGCATGTGTTTATCGATGAGGTTTTGAAAGAAGCCGAAATATCAAAAAATAATCTGGATGCGATTGCTGTAAGCAAGGGCCCTGGGTCTTATACAGGACTTCGTATTGGGGTATCTGCGGCCAAAGGTCTGTGCTTTGCTTTGGATATCCCTTTACTTTCCGTGGCTACCTTAGAATCACTAATGTTGCAATCTGAGGAAGCGGCTCAGTTCTATATTCCTATGCTGGACGCTAGGAGAATGGAAGTGTACAGCGCCGTATTCGATAACCATAGAATTCAAATTCGGGAAACAGAAGCCCAAATCTTGAACGAAGAATCCTTCCAAGAATATTTAGAAAGGGGTAAAGTAATTTTTTCCGGAAGTGGGGTTGAGAAATTCAAAGGTATCTGCAACCACCCCAATGCCAGTTTTAATGCCGAAGCCTTACCTTCGGCCATTCAAATGACACCAATTGCGCAAAGGAAATACGAAAATAGCAAACTTGAAGATGTGGCTTATTTCGAACCGTATTACCTAAAAGACTTTATCGTAGGTAAATAACTAAAGCGTATTATAATATTGGAATAGCTTGATCAAGTCTCCGTCTTCTGATAATTTGATTTTTTTCTCCTTAATGAAAGTCTTGATGGTACTCTGCTGATCTCCGAACAACTTCAGCATTTTCTTTTTCGAAGAAGGGAATTCCTTGTAGTTTCCATCAGCATCAATCATGTAATAAACATGTTTATCCTTATACCTAGCTGGAGAAGACCTTGTTAAAGAGGTAGTTGCCTCGACGCGTTCGTAATAGGTTTTCGAA